>NZ_JABXEO010000039.1:0-72504 GCF_013372585.1 Myxococcus sp. AM010 | reverse complement strand
AAGATTTGAACCGGCGTCAGCCTCAGGTCCGGCTAAGGAACCTGAAACTCGCTGATTCGTTTCCAGTGCTGCCGGCTGCGCTTCTCAGCGCGACCTGGCTGGCACCGTCTTAAGAAATTGACTGCGGTTTCCGCAATCTAGCTTCTTCTTGGGCTTGCTATTTGGTTTTCAAAGACCGAGTCGCTTGTGCCGCCAGCGACTTCTTGCTACCGTCTTCTTCGTTGCTGCCTCGCCGTCTTTTCGTCCGGCGGGGCGTCAGCTTCTATTTCAACTCGGCGTCTTTTATCAAGCTGCTTTTTCGCCGTCCTGCTGGCTTCCGGAGTCTTCAGCGCCGCCCAGTGGCTTCCGCTGCTTCTTCCGGAGGGGCGCGGCTTCTACCGCTTCGCCGCCCTCCCTGTCAACCGCTGCGCTTTGTTGACTCCCTCGACTCGCCTGCCCTTTTCTTCCGGGCTTCTTCGTCGGGGGCGCGGCTTCTACCACCGCCGCGTCTCTTGTCAACCCGCTGCGTTGACCACCGTATTCCGTATTTTCGTGCTGACTCGCTCGAAGTGTCTTCCGCGCCAGCGCGCGGGCTTCTTTGCGAGGGGCGCGGCTTCTATCACCGCCGCGCTTCCTGTCAACCGCTCGAGCGCCCCACTCCTGACGATCGACCGAACACCCCAGCTCCATCTCCCGTTGAGATGGCTACCCACTCACCTGCCACCCGCCCGCTGGTTCACGACCTCAACACCCACGCGCCTGATTCCGCTCCCAATGAAGATGAGAGATGTGGGTACTCGCGACCCGGCGGACGCCTGTGTGACGCCCGCGCAACGCGGCGAGGTGTGGTCGCTTATCCATCAAGCGATCGGGCTGCGCAAGAAGTTTGATTCCGAACACTTCCGCCGAGGCGGTCAGCCGCCGATTCCCAGGCCCAACTTCGACACGTCCACACGTCCGCGCCGGCAACGCTCCGCGACCACCACCGAGCGCAGCTCACCGTAGGCACGCTCAATGTCGTCATTCACCACGACGTAATCGTAGGACGCGATGCCCCGCTCGATCTCCGAGCGAGCCGCCAGCATTCGGCGCCGGATGGTTTCGTCGGAGTCCGTCTGACGATCCCTCAGGCGCCGTTCCAGTTCCTCCATGGAGGGCGGCAGCACGAAGATGGTCACCGCATCCGGGTGCTTGCGCTTGATGGCCTGACCGCCCTGCACGTCGATGTCGAAGATGGCCGCGCTCTTGCGGACACGCGCCTCGTCCACCACTGACTGGGGGCTTCCATAAAAGTGGCCGTGGACCTCCGCCCACTCCACGAACTCGCCGCGCTCAATCTTCGACTGGAAGGTCGCGACGTCGACGAAGTGGTAGTCCACCCCCTCGCGCTCCTTCCCTCGAGGCCTTCGGGTGGTGACGCTGATGGAGAACACCGCATCCGGCGTTTCCTTGAGGAGCCGGTGCGCAAGGGTGGTCTTCCCCGCCCCGGAAGGAGCGGAGAGCACGAGCAACAAGCCAGGCGGGAGCACGGTATTCTCGTTCATTCGACGTTCTGCACCTGTTCGCGGATGCGCTCGACCTCGGCCTTCATGGCCACCACGCGCACGGAAAGCTCGGCGTGCTGGCTCTTGGAGCCGGTCGTGTTCACCTCGCGGTGCATCTCCTGCACGAGGAAATCCATTCGACGGCCAGTGGGCTCGTTGCTGGCCATGAGGACACGGAACTGCTCCAGGTGACTCGCCAGGCGGGTGACCTCCTCGGCGATGTCCGTGCGCTCGGCGAAGAGCGCCACTTCCTGGGCCAGCCGCTGCGGGTCCACCGCGACGCCGCTCGCGAGCTCGGCAATCCGGTCGGTGAGCCGCTGCTGGTACTCCTGCACCGCCTTCGGAGTGAGTAGAGCCACTTCCTTGCTCCAGCCTTCCAGCAGCTTCACCCGGGCATCCAGGTCCGCATAGATGGCCTCACCCTCGACCTGGCGCATCTTCTCCAGCGCCGTGAGCGCCTGGTCCAGCGCCGCCTGGAGCGCCTGGGAGGCGGCGTCCAGCTCCACGCCCTTCTCTTCCAGGCGGACCACGCCGGGCTGGTTCGCCACCTGCGACCAGGCGACGTCTCCCGGGAGTCCCAGCTCGCTGGCCAACTCCCGGAACGCGCGCACGTACTCCCGCGCCAGGCCGAGATCCACGGTGGGGACCGTCCCCGACGAGGTGGGGGCCTGCCGCTTCACCAGCAGATCCACCGAGCCTCGGGCGAGCCGGTCCTTCACCTGCTTGGACACCAACGGCTCCTGGGACGACAGCTCCCGCGGAAGCCGCACCTTCACTTCACAGAACTTGTGGTTGAGTGAGCGCAGCTCCACGGAGACTTCTTCGTCCCCCACGCGCGCGCGGCCCGCGCCAAACCCCGTCATGCTCTTCAACATTGGGCGGTTGCTAGGGGCTTTCGGGTCCGAGGTCAAGCCGCGCGCTTGCACCGCCTCCAGTTCTGTGTAGGGTCCCGCCGCGAGATGTCCTGGCACAAGCGGCTCGAATCATGGGCGAAGCTGGCACTGGCGTTCGTGGCGTCCGCCCTGCTGTGGCGCCCGGGCCGCCGGCGGCGTCCTGGCACCCCACTTCCCGCGCCTCGAAAGGTGCTGCTCGTGCGGCCCGACAACCGCGTGGGCGAGGCGCTCCTCACCACGCCGTTGATGAGGACCCTCAAGGCGCACCACCACCCCGCGCCCGAGGTCCACGTCCTGGTGCACGCGAAGGTCGCTCGAGTCCTGAACGGGCACCCGGACGCGGACGTCATCATTCCCTTCGACCGGCGCAGAATCTGGATGGGGCCCCTGGCGCCTGGCATCGCCGCGCTGCGACGCGCCCGGTATGACGTCGTGGTCGACTGCGCCAACTGGGAGTCGCCCTCGGTCACGAGCGCGCTCGTGTCCCGGCTCGCGGGCCCCGAGGCTGTCGTCATCGGGCCCGACCTCTGGCCAGTGTCCCGCCTGCACTCCCTGCCCGTCCCCGCTCGAACGGACACGCGGAACGAAGCCGTTCAACGAACGCACCTGCTCACCCCGCTCACGAACGGCGCGGTGGCGCGCGGATTGTCCTTCCGCGAGCCCACCGTGGGCCCGGCCATCCGCGCCTATCTCGACGTCCTGGCCGGGAAACCCTTCGCGGTCATCAATCCCGGGGGGCGGCTGGGACCTCGGCGGATTCCACCCGCGGCCTTCGCCGCCGCGGCTCGGGCACTGGTAGCGTTGGGGCGTACCCCCATCGTCACCTGGGGCCCTGGGGAAGAAGCACTGGCACGTGGGGTGGTGGATGCCGCCCCTGGCGCCGAGCTCGCGCCCGCGAGCAACCTGGACGAGCTGGCCGCCCTGATGCGCGCGGCCGGCTTCACCCTCTGCAACAACACGGGGCCCATGCACCTGTCCGTCGCGGTGGGTGCCCCCACGCTGGCCTTCTTCCTGCGGATGGACATGGAGCGCTGGGGCCATGCGTACGCCCCCCACCGCATGGTGGACCTCACCCCCCTGGTCGATGGTGCAAGGGGGCAGGGTTTGGAGGAGCGGGCCGCCGAAGAGGTCAGGGCGTTCGCGGCGAGCCTCCCCTCCTGAGGATTCACGTCCCGGACACGGGAGGCTCCACCACCGCGTGTTCGGGCGTCAGCCTGGGGATTCCCTCTTCCACGGGCCAGCTCAGGCGGCACGGCTCGCAGGAGACTTGCTCTTGAGCCTCCCGCGCCTGAAGCGGTGACTTGCAGTGAAGGCATCCCAGGACGGCCCACACCTCCGCGGCGATGAATGACACCGGCTAACCCGTGCCCTCGCGGCCCAGCCGCCGGGCCAGGTCCGTGGTGCTGTGGTCCTTCGGGTCTCCAGAGACGGCCGTTCGCCCGCCATAGGCGCGGACCTCATCGGCCTCGGGGATGCTGTCCGGGGTGTAGTCCGTGCCCTTCACGTGCACGTCCGGCTTCAACGCCCGGATGATGACGCGAACGTTGGACTCGTCGAAGACGATGACCCGGTCCGTGCAGGCCAGCGCCGCGACGAGTTCCGCCCGCTCGCACTCGGGGATGTAGGGCCGGCCGGGTCCCTTGTAGGCCCGGGTGGAAGCGTCCGAGTTCACCGCCACCACGAGGACATCCGCCAGGGCCCTGGCCCCTTCCAGGTAGCGGACGTGCCCCACGTGCAGCAGGTCGAAGACGCCATTGGCCAGCGCGACCGTGCGTCCTTCGGCCCGCCAGCGCTCGCGCTCTTCCGCCACCTTCGCGAGCGATTGGATTTTCTCGAGGGTGCTCATCTCGCGCTCCGAAGCTCTTCGAGCAGTTCATCGCGGGACACCGTCGCGGTGCCTGGCTTCTGCACCACCAACGCGCCCGCCACGTTCGCCAGCCGCGCCGCATCACCAAGCGAGGCCTTCGCGGCCAGCGCCAGCGCGAACGTCGCAATCACCGTGTCTCCCGCGCCCGTCACATCCACCGCCGCCTTCGCGCCATGGACGGGGATGAAGTCCACGCCTCCGTCCGCATCAAAGAGCGCCATGCCGTGGCGGCCTCGCGTCACCAGGAGCGCGCGGCACGCCAGCCGCTTCAACGCGGCGTGCCCCGCCTCCAGCATGTCCTCCTGGGTCCGAACGGGGCGCCCCGCGAGCGCCTCCAGCTCCGGCTCGTTGGGCTTGCAGACCGTGAGCCCCGAGAAGGAGGACAGGGCATAGCGGCTGTCCACACACACGGGCACGCCGTCCGCGGCCAGGCGACGCAGCACCTCGCGCACCTCGTCCCCCAGCACCCCCGCCCCGTAGTCGGACACGACCACCGCGTCCGCGTCCTGGGCGGAGCGTTCGACCTGCCGCGCCAGCGCCTTGCGCATCTTCGGAGGAAGCTCGCCCCGCTGGCCCCGGTCCAGTCGCAACATCTGCTGCCGCGTGGTGCTCACCCCACCGGCCAGGATGCGCGTCTTCGTCTCCGTCTCGATGCCGCGGCCGCTCACCGCGTCCAGTTGGATGCCGGACTCGGCGCAGAGGCGGCGCAGCTCCTTGCCCATCTCGTCCTGGCCCAGCGCGCCGACCGCGGAGACCTGCCCGGACAGGGCTCGCACGTTGGCCGCCACGTTGGCGCCCCCCCCGAGCTTCACCTCCGCGGACTCGTAGCGGACGATGAGCACGGGCGCCTCCCGGCTCACCCGGTCCGTCTGTCCGTAGATGTAGTGGTCGGCGACGAGGTCGCCCACCAGCAACACCTTGCGGCGGGCAAACGCGTGCGGCAGGCGGGCGAGCGACGGCATCGAACGAGCGGGCGAGACTGCGGCCATGGCGGCGGTTTGTCCCACAGGCGTCCCCACCTCACAAGCCGCGCGGTGCATCCTCCAATCCAAGCGCCCGCCGCAGATGGGACTCGCCTTCCAGGACGTCGACCCCCAGGCGGACCACCCAGGCCTCGAAGCCCGGCGGCAGACGCACCGCGTCCTTTTCCGTCGTCACCACCCGGGCCCCCTGCCGGGCCGCTCGCGCCTGGACGTCGCGCAGTTCGGCCGCCGTGAAGCGATGGTGGTCCGGGAACAACGCGGCGTCGCGCACGTCCGTCCCAAGTGCCCGCAGGGTCTTCAGGAAGCCCCCCGGCCGGGCAAGGCCCGCCAACGCGAATACCGGCTGGCCCGTGAGCGCTGCCACGGGATGAAGGTTCCCCTCCGGGTCCACCCAGGCCGTGGGCCGATAGCGCGTCCTCACCCTGGGAATCCCCGGGCTCGAGGGCAACCACCCGCCGAGCGTGTCCTCGGCCCTCGTGAGCGGGAGCACAGCGGATTCCGCCGCCGTGGCGGACGCCCTCAGCCAGAAAAGCGTCGCGCGGCGGAGTGACGCAGGGGGCTCACGCAACGGCCCTCGTGGAAGCATGTGGCCGTTGCCCAGCCCCACGGACTCATCCACGACGACAAAGTCCTCATCTCGCGCGAGGCGGCGGTGCTGGAACCCATCGTCCAGCAGCACCGTGTCCAGGCCGAACTCGTCCCGCGCGCGGTAGGCACTCGCGACGCGGTCCGAGCCCACGAAGAGCCGGACCTGGGGACAGCGACGCGCCAGCAGGAGCGGCTCATCGCCCGCGAGCTCCGAGGAAGGAAGCGGCTCCGACCCGATGAAGGTCAGCGGCTCACGCGAGGCGCGGCCATACCCGCGCGTCAAGATGCCCACCTTGCGGCCCGCTTGGACCAACTGCTCCGCCAGGTGGAGCACCGCGGGCGTCTTTCCCGTGCCCCCCACGTTGACGTTGCCCACGGAGATGACCTTGAGCCCCTCCACCCGCGCCGCGCGCAGCAGTCCCGCGTCGTAGAGCGCCGCTCGCACGTGCACGGCGGCAGCATACGTCCACGACACCAACGTGAGCGGCGACAGCAGGGCACGGCGGCCCCAGGGCTCTGGCGACGATGGGTAGAACACCCGCTCGATGGCGGTGGGGGCCTCCGGAGACGTCACGGGGCGCGCCTCGCTCGTGCATAGAGCGCGAGGACCTCCGCGGCGATCTGCTCGTTCGTCGGGTGTCGCACGGGTGCCCGCTGGGCGGACAGCGCCGCGGCGACCACGGCTTCGGGCGTCGGTGTCTCCACCCGTGCATCCGCGAGGTCCGGCAGGGCGCCTTCGTCCACCGCCACCACGCGGACGCCGCATGCGCGAGCCTGGGCCGCCGCGCGGGCACTCCAGTCATTGCCCAGCCCGAGCAGCCAGACCTCATCCAGCGCTCGCAGCCACCGCGCGAAGGCGTCCCCTTGTTGGTAGCCGGCGAACGTGACGGCATCCGTCAGCCCCAAGCCCTGGACCTGTTCGCGCGTCTGCTCCAGCAAGCCGCCGTCCCCCACGAGCACCAGACGCGCCCCGGGACGCTGCTTCCGATACAGGGCAAAGGCGTCCACCCCCACCGCGTGCCGGCGTGACGGCTGGAACGTAGAGACCATTCCGATGATGGGGGTGCCTTCGAGCCCGAGCTCTGCTCGCAGCGACCGCGCGTCCGGCGCCGGCTGGAACCGGGCGTCCACCAGGGCTGGCAGTACCTGGGCAGTCGCGCCCTTCCCCAACAAGCGAGGAAGCAGTGCGCTCGCCGGGACGGTGAAGGCGTCCGCGGCCGGGAGCGAGGAGCGCAATGAGCGCGGGGCGTGCAGCGAGCGCACCAGGATGGCTCCTGAAGGCCGTCCCCACCTCGCCAGCAGGTGGTCATGGCTGAAGTGCGAGTGCACCACGTCCACCGTCCGCGCCTTCAAGCGGCGCAGGTCACGCCACATCCGCCAGGGCGGGGACTTCACGGACAGCTCCATGCCCCCTTCGTCCAGCAGGCCGAGCGCCTCGAAGCGCGGAGCCGCGGGCTCCTCGGCCAGCACCTCCTTGCGCCGACGGTCCACCGCCACCGTGACGTCGTGCCCCGCGGCGCGCTGCGCCTGGGCCAGGAGCGCCACGTTCTCGGCCGGGCCGCTGTAGAAGGGACTCGCGAGCAGGTGGAGGATTCGCATCCGGTCAGCGCTCCCCGGCGGCCCGGTACACGTCGGCCAGGGCTCGCGCCTCGTGCTCCACGCCACACCGCCGCAGGGCCTCCTCGGCCGCGTTGCGGCCTATCTCCCTGGCGCGCTCGGGCTCCCGCATCAGCATGTCCAGCAGCTCGCGCAGCCCCTGGACGTCTCCGGGCTCGAAGAAGAAGCCCGTGCGGCCGTGCTCGATGAGCGTGTCCAGGTACGGCAGCTTCGAGGCCACCACGCAGCAACCCGAGGCCATGGCCTCCACATGCACCAGCGAATAACCCTCCGCGTACGAGGGGTGCACCAGCACGCTCAGCCCCTGATACCAGGGCTCGATGACGGACTGCTCGCCGGGCAACGCGATGCGGTCTTCGATACCCGCCATCTGCTGGTTCAGCCAGTCCAGGTCCGGCCCCTTCGCGAGCCCGACCAGGACGGGTTGCCAGTCGGGATGCTGGGGCAGCAGCGGGCGGAGGGCCTGCACGAAGTCCCCCTGCCCCTTCTCCCTCCGGATGCGTCCGATGACGCCGATGCCGCGACGCCCTCCCAGGCCGAGCTTGCGCCACGCCGCGTCCCGGTCCTCGGGCGGGTGGAAGCGCGTGAGGTCAATGCCGTGAGAGACGACCGTGGACGGCAGCGCGATGACGTCCGCGACCTGCTTCGTCAACGAGACGAGCGCATCCGCGCCCCTGGCGATGAAGCGGGTGAAGCCACTAGGCGCCATCGAGGTGTGCCGGGTGAAGACGAGGCGGACCTCCCGGCCCAGCAGCTTCAGCAGCATGCCCACCAGGAGCTCGTTGTTCCGGTGCGCATGCCACACCACGGGCTCGCGGCGCAGGCGGCGGAGCAGCTCCGGCCAGGTGATTCTGGGCAGCCCCTCACTCAAGCCCGAGCCGATGACGCGCGTCTCCGAACCCGAGTCCCTGACGAGCGCGGGCACCACCGTCTCCACGTGGCGCGTCACGCCCGTGTAGCGATGGTGGAAATGTGGGTGGACGATGAGCGTCATCGTGGGTCCGGCCTCCCGTGCGGAAACAACGTCGTCATCGCCTCCGCGTTCCTCTCACTGGCGCCCGAAAGCCGGCCCACCGTCTCCAGCGCCTGGGCGCCCAGGCTCGCGAGCCGCGCTGGTGATTCAAGCAGCGACACGAGCGCCAGCTCCAAGGCCGCGGCGTCCTGAACCTGGAGCCCACCCTGCCCCGTCAGCAACGCCACGCTGTCCCGAAAGTTGTCCATGTGCGGCCCGTAGAGCACCGGCTTCCCCTGCCCCGCGGGCTCCAGGATGTTCTGCCCGCCGCGCATCGTGAACGAGCCGCCGACGAACACCACCGTCGCCAGCCGGTATGCCCTCGACAGCTCACCGATGGTGTCCAGCACCACGACCTGGCCCCGCTCCGGATTGCCCTGCGAGCGCAGCCCCACGCTCAGCCCCGCCTCGCGCGCGAGTGCCACGATTCGCGCCGCCCGGTCCACGTACCTGGGGGCAATGACCAGCCGCAGGTCCGGCCACCGCTCGCGCAGCCGCGCGTACACGCCCAAGAGCGGTGCTTCCTCGCCCTCGTGCGTGCTGCCGGCAATCCACACCCGCTCACCCTGCGCCAGGCCCAGCGCCGTGCGCAGGCTTTCGTCCTCGGGCACCGGGCCCGCGGCGAGCGCGTCGAACTTCGTGTTCCCCGTCACCTTCACCCAGTCCGGCCTGGCACCGAGCTGCCGCGCGCGGACGGCCTCTTCCTCCTCGCGCATCAGGAGGAGGTCCAAATCCCGCAGCGGGTTGCCGATGAGGCGGAACAGCGTCTGGTACTTCCCTACGTTCGCTGGCGAGAAGCGCCCGTTCGTCATCACCACTCGCGCCCCACCCCGCTTCGCCGCGCGGATGAGGTTGGGCCAGATTTCGGTGTACTCCAGCACCAACACGTCCGGACGGATGGCTCGGACCGCGCGTCGCGTCGCGCCCCAGAGGTCGTAGGGGACGTAGACGACCCCGTCGATGTCGTTCGCCAGCCGGCCCTTCGCCATCGCGTAGCCGCTGTCCGTCATGGTCGACAACACCAGGCGGCAGCCCGGGAAGCGAGCCCGCAGCGGGCCGAACATCGGCGAGAGGGCCAGCAAGTCTCCCGCGCTCGCGCCATGCAGCCAGAGGATGGGCCCGTCCCCGGGAGGCAGGTGGCTGTCCGGACCATAGAAGCCCAGGCGCTCCTTCAGCCCATGGCGCGTCTTCCGGTGCAGTGCGAGCACCGGGAACAGGACCGCGAAGAGCAGGTAGGTGGCGAGGACGTAGAGGACGCGCATGGGCGGCTTTCGCGCCGTCTATCAGATGCCCGGCCCGCGGGGCAGCACGCGCACGGGGCTCGGCACCAGCCAGGGTCGCCATTCCGTCCCGAAGAAGCGCCCAGGAGCCCGCACCCACACCTCCACCTGCGCCACCCCCGGCTCGGTCAGCTCGACGGACCGGCCATCCGACTTCAGGCGAGCGCCTCCCCACACCCGCACCTGCACCGACTCCGCGTCGGGCAGCCCTGGGAGCCGGATGGTCAGCATGTCGCCTACATGCGCTTCATGCCGCACATCGTCCAGCCCCTCCAACGCGAAGCCCCCAGGCTCCCCCAGCGCGCGGAAGGCGCACAGGGCCTGACCACCGCCCAGGGCCCGGCCGACCTGCTTCGCCGCCTCCTCCGCGTCCGGGGGCAATGGGAAGGACACCTGCGCTGGCGGCAGGTACATGGCCAGGGACTCGAAGACGGCCCGGTACGACGGCAGGCCGTGTGCGTCATGTGCGCAGAACGCCACGCGCGGCCGCTCACGCGACAGCTCCAGGAAGCGGGCCGTGGGCTCCGGCTCCGGTGCGACGAGCAGCATCACCCCATGCACCGGGTTGGTCAGTGAGGCCCCCACCGCGGGCACCAGGCGGCTCACCGGGTTGCGCACCGCGTGCCGGAAGAAGGTGTCCGCCGAGTACAGCTCGAAGCCGGGCACCGCCTTCGCGCTCGCCTCGTCCTTCCAGGGGTTGCGCTTCTGGACGGGGTGCGCCAGCACCGCCGTGCCTCCCGCCGCCGCCACGGCGCGAACCGCGTCCCCCGGCGGCATCCACGCGCGCACGCCCTCCAGCGGGCGCGACATGCCGAAGGCCACGAGGTGCCCATCCGACGTCGAAATCTCCACGCCGTGCACCAGCAGCACGCCCTGGACGTAGGCCGGCGCTCGGAGCGCGAAGTCGTTGTGGTCGGTGAGCACCGCGAAGTCCAGGCCCGCGGCCCTGGCCGCCGCCGCCACCTCTTCAGGTGTGCCTCGACCGTCCGAACGCGTGGTGTGGACGTGAAAGGCCCCTCGCGCCCATCGGGGCGCATCGTCCTTCGGGAGCACCACCGGGTAGCGCGCCATGGACGCCGAGAGCGCGAAGAAGCCCGCATAGCCCAGGACCAGCAGCACCAACCCCAGGACGGCCCGGAGCCCCTTCCCCGCCACTGCCGTCAATCGGCTCACGCCGCGCCTCGCTCCGAGGAGCCCTCCGTCTGCATCCTCCACAGCGCCGCATACCGCCCGTCCCGATTCAGCAGGTCCGCGTGCGAGCCACTTTCGACGACGCGCCCCGCCTCCATCACGTTGAGGACATCCGCGTTCACCACCGTGGACAGCCGGTGCGCAATCACCAGCGCCGTGCGCCCCGGCAGCACCGCCGCCAGCGCCGCCTGCACCTCGCGCTCGCTCTCCGGGTCGAGGCTGCTGGTCGCCTCGTCCAGCACCAGCACGGGCGCCCGCGCCAGCACCGCGCGGGCGATGCACAGCCGCTGACGCTGGCCGCCGCTGAGCGTCACGCCCCGCTCGCCGATGCGCGTGTCATAGCCTTCGGGCAGCGCGCGGATGAAGCCATCCGCGTGCGCCACCTTCGCCGCCGCCTCCACCTCTTCCCGCGTGGCGTCCGGCCTCGCGTAGCGCAGGTTGTCCAGCACCGTGCCGTGGAACAGCAGCGGCTCCTGCGTCACCAGCGCGAACTGGGCCCGGACGCTCGTGGCCGTGTAGCGGTCCGCGTCCACACCATCCAGGAAGAGCTGGCCCTTCTGCGGCCGCTCGAAGCGCAGCAGCAGCGCCGTCACCGTGCTCTTGCCTCCGCCGCTGCCGCCCACCAGCGCCGTCACCTGCCCTGCCTTCAGTTCCAGCGTCAGGCCGTCCAGCGCGGGCCGGTCCCCGTAGGCGAAGCGCACGCCTTCAAGCTGGATGCTCCGGGACAGCGGCGGCGCGGGCACCGCGTCCGGCGCGTCCTCCACGGGGTGCTTCATGTCGAGCAGCGCGAAGAGCCGCTCGCCCGCCGCGCCCGCCTGCACCGCGAACTGCGTCACCCGACCCAGGTCCTTCACCGGCTGGTAGACCAGGATGACCGCCGTCAGCAGCGACAGCAGCGCCTCCGGCTCCATCAGCCGCGCGCTCACCGCATACGCCAGCGCGCCCGCCAGCGCCGCCGCGGCCAGCACCTCCATCAGCCCCGGCACCGCGCCCCGCGCCCACGCCGCGCTCACCACCGCCTTCTCGTGCGCCTGCGCGAAGGCGGAGAAGCGCGCCAGCTCCGCCTCCTGCCCGTTGAAGGCCTGGATGGTGCGCAGCCCGCCCAGCCCTTCGTGGAGCTGCCCCGCCAGGTTGCCGAGCTGCGTCTGGCCTTCCCGCGTCCGCTTGAGCACCTTGCGCGTCAGCTTCGAGGCAGGGAGCGCCGCCAGCGGAATCACCAGCAACATCAGGCCGCCCAGCATCGGGCTCATGGACAGCGCCACCCCCGCCAGGATGATGACCTGGAGGCTGTCGCGCAGGTACGAGCCCACCGTGTACATGGCCGCCGCTTCCACGGCGCTGACATCCGAGGAGAACCGGCTGAGCAAGTCGCCCATCCGCTCGCGCGCGAGCTGGGCGGGCGACATCGCGGTGAGGCGCTGGAACAGGTCGCGCCGCAGGTCCTTCACCACGCGCTGCGCGAACAGACCCATGAAGTAGAACTGCGCCAGGTACCCCACGCCCTTCGCCGCGCCGACGATGACCATCACCAGCGGGAAGCCCCACAGGGCCGCGTCGCGAGGCAGGTCCGCCAGCCAGGGCACGCGCTGGGCGCTGGCGAAGCCTGCCTCACCGCCCGACAACAGGAAGCGCAGCGCCGGGCCCGTGAGGTACGCGTACGCGCCCGTCGTCAGTCCCACCACCGCCATGCCGATGAAGGCGAGCAGGAGCACACCCGAATGAGGGCGCGCATAGCGCAGCAACCGCAAGAGAACCGTCCGCATCGCTAGCGCCCCACCTTGCGCAACGCCGCCTTCGCGAGCTGGGAGTACGGGTTGTACTCCAGCACCCGCTGCAGCTTCTTCCGCGCCAGCGGCGCGTCCCCCAGGTCCATGTCGATGATGGCGGAGATGATGTGCAACCGCTCCACGTACGGCCCCAGCGACAGCGCCTTCTTCAGCACCTGCTGCGCCTTCTGCGCCCGCACCACCGGCGCCCCCGTGGGCATCCGGTACGTGGCCCACGCGAGGTACGCGTAATACTCCGGCTCGTCCGGATTGTGCGACACCGCTTCCTCGAAGGACTTCGCCGCCAGCGGGAAGTCACGGCGCTTCAGGGCGGACTCGCCCCGGCGCAGCACGATTTCCGCATCCACGACCACCGCCGTGTTCCGCCCCACGTCCATCCGGCTGAAGAGGTACTGGAGGTAGGCCTTGCGCTTCTCCTCCACGCTCAACACCCGGTAGGACGCGGAGAGCCGGTCCTGCACCGACTCCAGCAGGTCCTTCAGGTCGGAGATGTCGAACTCGGCGTAGGTGTCCGGGTGAAAGCGCATCGCCGTCTCGTGGTAGGCGCGCTCCACCGCCTCCGCGTCCGCCGCGATGTCCAGGCCCAGCCCTCCGAAGTAGCTGCGGGTGATGATGCGCAGCGCTTCCTCGCGCAGCGAGGCCGCCGTCTCGGGCGGCAGGGCCTTGCGCTTGCGCGGCGCGATCCGGTCCGGCAGCACCGCCGCGGACAGCACATCCGTGCCCGTGGCCACGGGCGTCGAGGAGAACGTCACCCCCCCCGTCAGCTTCAGGAACCACAGGAGCGAGTACGCCATGCGCAGCTCGCCGCGCCCGTGCGCCAGCAGGTCCTTCAGCGAGATACGGCCGTTGACCTGCATCGCAATCTTCAGATCATCCGTGTCCAGCCCCATGGCCTGCAGGTCGCGCCCGAACTCCTGCGAGCGCACCGGGTAGTCCCCCATGTGCACCCGCAGCGAGGCCGCCATCACCTTCATGGTGAAGCAACGACGCGCGCCATCCAGCACCGGCGCCAGCGGAGGAACCTCCACCGACGCGACCTCCGACGTGAAGTCGTCTCCCGCGTAGAAGGCGTAGCGGCCCTCGCGCATCCCCAGCACCCGCTCCACCCGGTCCCGGTTGTAGTCGCGCAACAGTTGCAGCAGCTCCTCGCCCGCCGCCTCCACGCCCGCGTCCGCGAGCGCCGCGCCGATGCGCAGACCGGAGTCCAGCGCCTCCGTCACCCGCTGCGCCTGCTGCGGGTTGAGCACGCTCCGGGCGAGCAGGTAGCCAGGCAGCGAGTCCGCCTTCGCCGTGGAGTCGTAGCTCACGGGCCCGCCGCGCAGGAAGTACACGCGCCGGCTCAAGCCCCGGTGCGCCACCACGAGCACGCCGTCCCGGCGCAGCCGGTAGATGGAGTGGAACAGCGCGGGCAGCGGGTGGCCCTTCAGCTCGCCCGAGTTGACGGCGGGCCGCGACAACGTGGCCGCCAGCCCGGTGAGTGGCACCGCCTGCGCCGCGCGCACCAGCGACTCCAGCCGGGGCACCAGCTCGCCCGGCTTGAGCGGGTCCGCCACGTAGGCGTTCACCTTGAGGTCCAGCACCGAGCTCACGCCCCGCGCGCGTCCCAGGTGTCCCTTGTCGATGGCGACGATGGGCACCCTGCCGCCCTGGCCGTGGCCTCGGATGAGGTGCACCACGTGGGCGCCTTCCACGCGTGGAAGGTCCACCGACAGCACCACGACATCCGGGTTGTCCGCCGCGAAGTGCTCCAGCGCCGTCACCGGATCGTTCACCGCGCGAACGGTGTACCCAGCCTGGGAGAGCAGGCCTTTCAGGTGCTCGAGCGTGGGGGGGTGGCTCTCGGCGAGCAGAAGCGTCTTCAAGGGGGCCGCAGTCTACACCTTCACCCGCTCCCGCATCAGGTACGATGCGCGCCCTTCACATGACGAATCCCCCCCGAATCCTCGTCGTCGCCGGCGAGGCGTCAGGCGATACCCACGCCGCCGAGCTCGTCGCCGCCCTCCGGGCCCGCCGTCCCGACCTCACCTTCTTTGGCATGGGTGGTGCCCGCCTGGCCGCCCAGGGAGTGGAGCTGCTCTTCGACGCCCGGGAGGTGTCCGTCATGGGCATCACCGAGGTCCTGCCCCGGATTCCCCGCATCCTTCAGATTCTGAAGGGACTGGCCGAGGCCTCCGCGGAGCGCAAGCCGGACGTCGCCATCCTGGTGGACATCCCCGACTTCAACCTGCGCCTGGCCAAGAAGCTCAAGGCGCTGGGCATCCCCGTCGCCTACTACGTGTCGCCCATGATCTGGGCCTGGCGCCGGGGCCGGGTGCGCACCATCAAACGGTTGGTGGACCGGATGCTCTGCATCCTCCCCTTCGAGGAGGACTTTTACCGGGAGGCCGGCGTCAGCGCCCGCTATGTCGGCAGTCCGGTGGTGGAGCAGGTCCCCGCCCCCGACACGGCCGCGGCCTTCCGCGAGCGGCTGGGGCTGGCGAAGGACGCCCCCACGCTCGCACTGCTGCCCGGCAGCCGGATGGGCGAAATCCGCCGCCTGCTCCCCGACATGGTGGAGGCGGCGAAGCGGCTGTCCGCCGAGCGGCCCGGACTCCAGGTCGTCGTCCCCGTCGCGCCTACCATCGACCGGGCGGAAATCACGTCCCGCTTCGAGGGCAGTGGCGTGACACCCATCCTGGTGGAGGGCCGGGCGCCCGAGGTCGTGGGTGCCAGCGACGCCGCGGTGGTGGCCTCCGGTACCGCCGTACTGGAAGCAGGGCTGATGCAGCGCCCCCTGGTGGTCGTCTACCGCGTGTCGCTCATCACCTACTGGGTGGGCCGGTTGATGCTGAAGGTGGCCTTCGTGTCCCTCATCAACCTGCTGGCGGGCCGGCGCGTCGTCCCCGAGCTGCTCCAGGGGGAGCTGACGCCCGAGCGCATCGCCGAGGAGGTCCGCCGCGTCTGGAGCCCCGGTGCGCCCCGGGAGGAGATGCTCCAGGGGCTGGCGGAGATGCGCGGCCGGCTGGGCGAGACGGGCGCGGCCACCCGGGCGGCGGAGTCCGTGCTGGAGCTGCTGCCCCCAGGCCGCGTTTAGGGTATGTCGGCCGGGTCATGAACCCAGCCCTGGTCTGCATCCCCACGTACAACGAGCGGGAAAACATCGAGGCCATCGTCCAGGCTGTGCTGGAGGCCGACCCCAGGGTCGACATCCTCATCGTGGACGACAATTCGCCCGATGGCACCGGGCGGCTCGCGGACGGGCTCGCCGCGCGGGACTCGCGCGTGCGCGTCCTCCACCGCGAGAAGAAGGAGGGCCTGGGCCGCGCCTACCTCGCCGCGTTCCGCTGGGCCCTGGCCGAGCAGTACACGTACATCCTGGAGATGGACGCGGACTTCAGCCACGACCCGCGCTACCTGCCCGGCATCCTGGATGCGGCCGAGGCCGGCGCGGACCTGGTGCTCGGCTCGCGTTACGTCACGGGCGGCGGCACGGTGAACTGGGGCGTGGGGCGGCAAATCATCAGCCGCGGCGGCAGCCTCTACGCCCGGTCGATTCTGGGCGTGGGCATCCAGGACCTCACCGGCGGCTTCAAGTGCTTCCACCGCCGGGTGCTGGAGGACATCGAGCTGGACTCGGTGAAGAGCACCGGCTACGCGTTTCAAATCGAGCTGACCTACCGCACGCTGCGCAAGGGCTTCACCGTGCGCGAGGTGCCCATCGTCTTCGAGGACCGGCGCGTGGGTCACTCCAAGATGAGCAAGAAAATCTTCGCCGAGGCTCTCACCATGGTGTGGAAGCTGCGGCTCACGGTGTAGGCACAGGCTGTCATGCCGGAATACGTGTCGCTGTTCCTCGTCTCGCTGTCGGCCATCTTCTTCGTGGTGGACCCCATTGGCGTCGTCCCGCTGTTCCTGGCGATGACGGCCGGGGACACGCAGGAGAAGGTGCGCCGCACCGCCATGCGCGCCTGCCTGGTGGCCTGCGGGATGATGCTGTTCTTCGCCCTCTTCGGCGGCGTCATCTTCAAGGTGTTCGGCGTGTCGCTGGGCGCCTTCCGGGTGGCCGGCGGCATCCTCCTGCTCATCACCGCGCTGGACATGCTCCGCGCCCGCCCGTCGGAGACGCGCACCACGCCGTCCGAGGAACAGGAAGGCGTGGTGAAGGAGGACGTGGCCATCGTCCCCCTCGCCATTCCGCTGCTGGCGGGCCCGGGCGCCATCGCCACCGCCATGGTGCTGATGGCCAAGGGCGACACGCTCGTCTCCGCCATCCCCGTGCTGGCCGCCGTCGTGCTGACGTTCGTGGCCAGCTACTTCATCCTCCGCGCCTCCGGGCTCATCCAGCGCGTGCTGCGCCAGTCCGGCGTGGCCATTGTCGAGCGGGTGATGGGCCTCATCCTGGCCGCCATCGCGGTGCAGTTCATCGCGGACGGCGTCAAGGAGCTGCTCAGGTAGGTCCGGGGATGGCCACCCACTCCGGGCCCCTGCGCTTCAGCAGGCCCTGCGGCTTGCCCTCCAGTGACAGCTCGTCGTGGCTGGCCCGGCGCGCGTCGTACGCGTAGCCGTCCTGGACCTCCTGCAGGTACACCACCACCGCGTCGAGCACGTTCTCCTGCACCACCTTGAAGGTGGCGTCACCGCAGCTGGGCGCGTCGCCGGAGAAGAAGCGCTCCAGCATCGCCTCCTCCGGACGGCGCACGTACACCACCACCGGCGCGGGCTCATCGCGACCGGCCGCGGCGACTTCGCGGACGACCTGGGATGGCACCGGCTCCCGCAGCAGCCGATGCACGAGCTCACACTTCTCCGCCTCCACGCCCTGACGCTCCGCGACACGCGACGGGTGCGCGCACCCCGTGCTCCCCAGCATCCCCAGCCCGAGCAACGCCCATACCTTCTGGTGGAATCGGTCCATGCGTCTTTTCCTCTCCCTCGGTGACTGCGCTACAGCTTTCGCCACCGCGGAGGGCGAGGCGCGTGCTGAAGCACGGGGTCCTCCACCGCGATGATGTATTCCGCGCGGCGGTTGCCCGCCTCCGCTGTCTCGTCGGGCGTCGCGACGGCCGGGGCCTCTTCTCCCAGCCCTTCGTAGAAAACGGGCACCCGCAGCCCCTTCTTCCGGAAATAGGCCGCAAGACTCTTGGCCCGCCGCACGGACAGGCCCTGGTTCTCCGCCGTGGCCCCCACTGTGTCCGTGTGGCCCATCACGTAGAGGCGCAGCGACGCGAAGCGCCCGTACTTCGCCAGCGCGTCCACGATGAGGGCGTGGCTCTTGTCCAGCTTGCCCCGCTCCGCCGCCGGGATGTCCGCGCGGCCCGAGGCGAAGTTCACCTCCTCGTGCGGAATGTCCACCTGCCACGGATACAGGTCGACGCCCGTGTAGAACTCCGCCGTGTCGAACGCACGGAGGGAGATCTTCATCACCCGCCCCTCCGCCGCCGGCCACGTCAGCTCCAGTGGCGTCCCCGCCGCCTCACCCTTGAATGGCACCTCGCCCTCGAAGGCCTTCTTCCCGGTGTCCATCAACACCGTCAGCTCCGCGCGCTTCGCGGGCCGGGACAGGACGAAGCGCAGCCGCCGCGCCGCCACGTCCACGTCCTCCTTGCGCACGTCCAGCGTCAGCGCGCCGTAGAGCTCCGTGTCGAAGGACAACGGCATCTCGCCCGATTCCGCGTCCGGGAAGCGCACCGTGAGCGCTCCCTCGTAGTGGAAGCGGCCCTCTGGCTGCTTCAGCTCGATGCGGCGCGTGAGGCCCGGATTCCCGCCGCCCTTCACCTCCACCACCTCCCCGTCGCTGCGCTTCAGCTTCACTTCAAAGCCCGCGATGGGCTCCTCGATGTGGACCAGCAGCGCCGGGAGCTGCTCCCCCAGCACGGCGCGCCCCTCCAACGAGACCCGGATGGCATCCGCGAGCGCCGGCATCGGCGAAGAAAGAGCAAAGGTGAGCAGCAGCAGGCGGGCGTTCATGGCGCGGTGTAGTCCTCTGGCGTCACGGGCCGCGACCAACCGCGGCACGTGTGAGTGGATTCCTCCGCGAGGGTAGGACGAGGTGGCGTGCAGGGAAACGCTCCCCGCGGGGGACGTTGGAGGTGCGGCGGTATTCAATCACCCCCCGTCGCGGGGGAGCCCGGGCAGGGGAGCGAGGCGCTTGCCTCTCGTTACCCCTCCCCGCTGCCCGCCAGGCCATGGCGCTCCAGCAGGCGCCGCAGCTGCGTCCGGTGCATGCCGAGCGCCCGGGCCGTGGCGGCGACGTTGCCCCCATTCGCCCGGAGCGCCTCCTCCAGCCGGGCGCGCTCAGCCTCGTCCAACGGCTTGCCCCGGGAGGCCCCCTGCCCGGGAGTGGCCGCAGACGCCACCTGTGGCTCCGCGAGCGGCGGGCCGAACACCGCGCCGGCGGTGGGACTCAGGTGTCTTGCCTCGAGGCGCGGCGCCTCGTGAAGCAGCGCCTCCTGGGCGGCGCTGCGCACCTCCACGCGGAGCTCGCGCACGTTGCCCGGCCAGGCCCGCAACAGGCAGGCTTCGTGGAAGCCCACGTGCACGGGCAGGCGCGCCCCAAGCTCCTCGAGGAAGCGCTCCACCAGGAAGGCCACCTCCTCGGGGCGGCGGCGCAGGGGCGGCAAGCCAGCCTCCGGCCTGCCCAGGCGGAAGTAGAGGTCCTCGCGCATCCGGCCGCTGGCCACCTGCGCGCGCAGGTCCTTGTTTCCGGCGGAGCACACCCGAACGTCCACCTTTCGCGGCTTGGAGCCCCCCAGGGGGAGGACCTCGCGCGTCTCCAGCGCGCGCAGCAGCTTGGCCTGCACTGCCAGGTCCAGCTCAGCCACCTCGTCCAGGAACAACGTCCCGCCGTCCGCGGCCTGGAGGTAGCCCTCCGCGTCGTCCGCGCCGGAGAAGGCGCCGCGCCGCGCGCCGAAGAGGAGCCGTTCGGCGAGCCCCTGCGGAATGGCCGCGCAGTTGACGGCCACGAAGGGGCCCGACGCGCGCGGGCCGCGCTCATGGAACGCGCGGGCCACGCCTTCCTTGCCGGTGCCGCTCTCCCCGTGGATGTGCAACGTGAAGCCGTGCTCCGCCGTGCGCGCGACCTGGTCCAGCAGCCGCTGCATCGCGGGCCCTCGCACGAAGTCGCGCGTCATGACGACGCCGCGCCGGGCCACCGGCCCCACGTCCGCGCAGGGAAGGAAGAGCGAGTCCCCCATGCGGATGACGCGCTGGGCCTCGCGGGGCGTGCCGGCCACCAGGGGTGCCCCATCCACGAACGTGCCATTCTGACTGCCCTGGTCGGTGACCCAGAAGCGGCGGCCGTCGTACCGGACCTGGGCGTGGCTGCGAGACATCCGCGGGTCCTGGTCCGTCCCCAACGAAGCGGCGCCCCGTCCCAGCAACAGCGCGCCGTCCAGCGGCAGGGCCACCGCCATCGCGCTCCCCGCGCACAGGACGCGAAGCAGGCCCGGCACCGGGGCCTCGCCGGAGTCCACCCCTCGCCCCCTGGCGTCGCTCTGCTGCAAGGTCGACCGGTCGTGTTCCATGTGCCTCCATCCTACGCGTGTGTCACTGGCACACGGCACCGTGCCAGCGGGCTGTGCCACCCGGGCCCCAGCTCCGCGGCGCTGCGCCGTGGCGCCTCGTGTACAGGACCGGACCGCCGATGGCATGACCCTGGCTATGACGCGGGGCCAGACCACGGCACCCGCCGTCACTTCGAGGAGACACCTGTGCTCAACACCTTCCCCACCTGGCTCATGGGCCCGCTGCTGCTGGCCGTCGCCGCGGGCTGCACCCTCCCCATCGCCGGTGCCAAGCCCCCCGTCGGCGCCCGCCCTGATTCCCCGTCCGGCGGCGGGAGCTGTCCGACGGGCCAGTGCGACCCCGACCCGAACGGCCTGGGCATCTACGTCACCGAGGGACACAGCTACTGCTTCTTCCATGAGAAGACGCCGGTGGCGTGCCTGGAGGGCTTCGTCAATACCCCCAAGGGCGTGGCGCTGCACGTGCGCTCCATGTACCAGAGAGACCAGACGCTTCAGCTCCCCCTGCACCTCCGGAACTCGGGCAAGCCCGATGATGGGGAGCACCCGACCCTGGAGGCCATTCACGGCAACGTCAGCGACTTCTTCCTCGCCGTCCGCAAGGGGGACGAAGCCAAGAAGCTGCGGGGCGAGTCGGTGTCGCGGCTGGTGTTCGGGTTCAAGCTCCCGGTGCGCCTGGACGGCGTCATGGAGGGCCTCGCCTACGAGCTGTCGCTCGAACCCGTGTCCGGCAACCGCCTCGTCGTGCGCTACCGGCCCGCGCCCAGCACCGTCTGGCTGCGGCAGTGCCAGTCGCCAGGGGACCAGAACGTCGCGTCCGTCCTCCTCCCGCAGCGCCAGGTCGACGGCCTGAACGCCGCGGTGCGGCCCCACGACGAAACCCTCACCGTGGCCTGTGAGACAGGCGCGATTGGCGCATGCATGGACTGGGGCTACCAGCCGTGGACTCCCGAGACGCACCAGCCCGACGCGGACCGCGAGTTCGTCTACGGCGCCTGCCTCCAGGCCAAGCGCGCCGCCTACTTCGTGGGCCAGGGCGACCTGAGCACGTACACCGTCAACGGCACGGAGATTCTCCGGCGCGACGCCCACGGGTTCGGGCGCGGCAGCAACAACAAGCTCCAGGACCTCGGATACCTGGAGGCCCTGTGGAGCCCCCGGGGCGCGGAGTGCCTCAACCTGGCGAACCGTCGCGGCAGGGTGCCCATCCAGAATGGCCTCACGCTGCCTGCCTGCGGGCCGTCCCCCACATGGAGCTCCCAGGCGCGGTTCGCGACAGGCGTGGAGCAGCCCTCAAAGCCCTGAGTCTGGAGCCCCGGCGGCGCGAAGGGCGGCTTGCTCCGCGCCGTCCAGGGGGACCACGTAGCGGCTCAGCCAGGGCACCTGGGCCGTGGCGCGGCGCCACGCCGCGTCAGCCTCATGGAGGGACGCTTCCCACCCTACCGCCGGCCGCTGGCGCCGGGCACGCAGCAGCAACAGCGCGCCTCGCACGGCGTGGGCCTCCGGCAGCCCGGGGTCCAGCTTCAGCGCGAGGTCCACCTGCGCCAGCCCCTCCTCCACGAGGGCGGACGGAGCGCCGGTGTCCCGCGCCAGCCGCCAGGCCGACCGGGCAAGTGTGAGGTGGCTGTCGTAGTAGGGGTAGAGCGACACGGCCCGCCGGGCCTCAGTGAGGGCCTTGCGCAGCAGCGCGGCACTGGAGCGCCCGTCGCGCCGCGCCTGCTCCGCCGCCGCCAGCGCCAGCTCCGCGCCCAGGCTCCGGCAGTCCGCGCAGGTGGGGCTCAGCCGGTACGCCTCCGCCAGCGCGCGCTGCCCGCTGGCGAGCGCCGCGCTCGCGTCGCCCGCTCCGCGCAAGGCCTGGAGCGCTTCGAGCAGG
The DNA here is from genome assembly GCF_013372585.1 of Myxococcus sp. AM010. Taxonomy (NCBI): domain Bacteria; kingdom Pseudomonadati; phylum Myxococcota; class Myxococcia; order Myxococcales; family Myxococcaceae; genus Myxococcus; species Myxococcus sp. AM010. The sequence continues at coordinate 50,388 of NZ_JABXEO010000039.1, read as the reverse complement.
TGCGCGCCGGCCGCATGGAGCCAGGCGCGGTCGGAGCGGGCGTTGACGCCTCGGGAGCGCTCCGTCGCCTGGAGCGCGCGCGCCAGGGCCGGACGCGGGTCGCCGCCGGTCTCCAGCAAGTAGCGCGCGCGCGTCAACTCCGCGGCGGCGGCATGGTCGTGGGCGGAGTGGAAGCGCTCGTCGAGGCTCAGCGCCTGCGCGCTGGCCTCCAGCGCCGCGTGCACGTCGGCCTCCGGGTCGCGCCCACGGGAGAGCAGGAGGGCCGCCCGGGCGGCGTACAGCTCCGCGAGGTTGGAGTGGGCGAACAGGTACTTCGGGTCCCCCTGGACGGCCCGCTGGAAGGCGCGCTCCGCTTCGGCGTAGGCCGGAAGCGGGTCCTGCCCGTGCTCCCGCTGATAGTTGCCCCGCCAGCGGTGCACGAGCCCCAGGTCGTTGAGCGCCCAGGGGTAGTGCGGCTCCAGCTCAATCGCCCGCTCCAGCCATTGAATGGCCCGTGCCCAGGACGCCTCGGGCGCCTCGCCCGCGCGCGCCTGGCGCAGACCGCGCATGAAGTAGCTGTACCCCAGCGAGTCGTGCGCGAGCACGTTGCGCGGCTCCAACGTCCCAGCCCGCGAGGCCGCGTCCGTCCAGGCCTCGAGCAGGGCCTCCGCGCCGCGCGCGTCCGGCGCCCCCTGGAAGGTCACCGCGCGGTACTGGTTCATCAGCACCTGGGCCTTCTTCGTGTGGCCGGAGGCCCGGTCCGGGTCGGCCACGAGGCTCCGGTCCGCGGCGGCCTCCGCCTGGTCCAGCGCGGCCTTGCGTGAGCGCCCCTCCCGCTTGTCCAGCTCCGACAGTTGCAGCCACACCTCCGCGAGCGCCTCGTGGGCCCAGGCGTCGCTGCGCGCCAGCTCCACGGTCCGCTGGTAGCGGGACTCCGCCTCCATGAGCCCGGTCCGCGCGCCCGCGTAGTCCCCCTGCTCCAGCAAGGCCATTGCCCGCGCGAGCGCCACGTCCCCGGCGAGCATCCGCACCTCCGGCATCCACGACGCCTGCGCCACGGCGTCGCGCGCGGCCCGCTCCGCGCCGTCGTAGTCCTTGCGGTACAGCGCGATGAGCCCTTCGAGGTACCGCGGAGACTCCAGCTCCACGCCGCCGCTGCGCTCCAGGGAGTCGAGCGCGGGCGCCAGGTAGCGCGCCTCCAGTTGCCGCCGCCGAGCGGCCACCCACGCCGCGCCGCCGCTGCGCCGCGCGTCCTCCACGGCCAGGCGGTACTGCTCCCCCAGCACCCTCCCCAAGGCGTAGTGGAGCCCCGGCGAGTCGACGCCCAGCTCGCGCGCCCGCGTCAGCTCCCGGTGCGCCTGCTCGAACTCGCGCATCGCCAGGTGGCCCCTTCCCAGCGCCTGCCGCACCAGCCCCTCCCCCAGGCCGTCCAGGCCAGGTCGCAAGGCGCCCATGCGCGCCATTCGCGCCCGGACGCGCTGCTGCTCGGGCCGCGTGTCGTGCAGGGGCAGGCCCTGGAAGGCGCGCACGAAGGCCTCGATTTCCTGCACCTGCTGGCCCAACTGCTCGGCCAGCCGGACGCGCGAGGCCGTGCGCGCCTGGAGGTCCCGCTCCGCCAGCCAGGCCCGGGCCCCGAAGCCCGCGAGCAGCAGCATGCCCACCAGCGAGACGCCGGAGACGAACACCACCCCGCGGTGCCTGCGCGCGGCGCGCCGCAGCCGGTGCGTCAGGCGGGGCCGCTGTCCGAGGATGGGCGCGCCGTCCAGGTAGCGGCCCAGGTCCTCCGCCAGCGCCCGGGCGGAGGCGTAGCGCAGCGCTGGCTCCTTGCTCAGGCACTTGAGGCACACCGTCTCCAGGTCGGCGTCCAGGTCCGGCACGCGCTCGCGGGGTGGCACCGGGTCGTCGTGGAGCACCCGGTTCAACGTCTCCAGCGGCGTGGCACCCGTGAAGGGCGGCTCGCCGACGAGCAGCTCGTAGAGCGTGGCGCCCAGGCCGTAGACGTCCGTGCGCGCGCCGATGGCGTCCAGCTCCCCACGGGCCTGCTCCGGCGCCATGTACGCGGGCGTGCCCATCACCGCGCCAGTGGACGTGAGGCCGTGCCCCTCCCCCGCCTCGTACGCGAGGCCGAAGTCCATGATGACGGGCTCGCGACGCGCGCCCTCACCCGGGAGCACCATGATGTTGGAGGGCTTGAGGTCCCGGTGGATGACGCCCAGCACATGGGCCGCCTCCACCGCCTCCGCCGCGGCCTTCAACCACCGCGCCTTCTCCAGGGGCGCCAGGCCCCGCGCGGCGACGTCCATCCGCTCGCCCTCCACGAGCTGCATGGCGATGAAGGCCTGGCCGTCCGTCTCCCCCGCGTCGAACACCTTGCAGACATTCGGGTGGTCGATGCGGGCCTGGGCGCGGGCTTCCCGCAGGAAGCGCATGGCCCGCTCCGGGTCCGCGCCCCGCAGGAACTTGAGCGCCACCGGCCGCCCGAGCGTCCTGTCCCGCGCGCGGTACACGTCCCCCATGCCGCCTCGGCCCAGCAGCCCCAGCACCTCGTAGCGGGCCCCTGGCGCGGCCGGCGCGGTGCCCGGCGGCTCGGACGGAAGGCCCGCCACCGTGGCCCCTTCCTCGGCCGGCCGCGCGGCCGTCTCCGACGGAAGGGTTGGCGCGAGGCGTGACATGGGCAAAGCCTATCAAACGCATACAGCCGCGGCACGGTGGCACACCGTGGCCTGTGCCACCGTGCCACGCGAGGGTGTGCCACCTCAGGTGTGTCGAGCACGTCTTCAGAGGGAGCCACGGGGCCACACGCCGCGGCATACGCCTTGCTCAAGCAGCGACACGGCAAGGACGGGTGCGCGGCCCTCCGCCACACGCACCGCGCCGTCTCAACACCTCACACCACAGGAAAACCACCCATGTCGAAGCTGCGTCACGCACTGATTGCCCTGTCCATGCCCGCCGTCCTGTGGGGCTGCGGTCCCGAGGACATGATGGACGTCTCCGCCGAGCCCCCCGCCGCGCAGGACCTGACGACGCAGGGTCAGGAGCTGGCCACGGCCAACATGTACACCTGGAGCCAGGGCAACATCGCCACGCCCATGGGCACGACGTCGAACCGGACCTGCTACCTCATGCGCGTGGGCGGCAACTTCGAGGGTGGCGGGGAGCGCGTCGAGATTTTCCACACGGGCAGCTCGTGGTACCTGGGCGGCGCCTCGGGGCAGACCGGCATCAACGGCGCCGCGGGCTGCATCAACGTGGCGGACACGGGGACCGAGTACACGTGGAGCCAGTCGTCGAGCTACCCCACGTACATGGGCTCCTCCGCCAACCGCGTGTGCTACCTGACGGGCGTCAAGGGCAAGTTCCATGGCACTGGTGAGTGGCTCCACGTCTATGAGACGGCCGGGAGCTGGTACATGACGGGCAACTCCAGCCAGAGCGGCGTGCAAGGGCGCGCGCGTTGCATCAACCTGGGCGCTGGCAACACGTTCAGCCCGGAGTACACCTGGAGCCAGGGCAACTCGGCCACGGCCATGGGCGGCACCAGCAACCGCTCCTGCGCGCTGACGTTCGTCCGGGGCAAGTTCGAGGGCGGCGGCGAGTACGTCCGCACCTACCAGGCGGGCGGCTCGTGGTACCTGGGCGGCGCCTCGGGGCAGACCGGCGTGTCCGCGCGCGCGCGCTGCTTCTAGTCCCACCGCGTAGGGGGGCGCCGGGGCTCAGGGCACGCCGATGAGGGTGATGCCCGCGGCCTCGGCGCCCGCGAAGAGGGCCGGGGCGTCCAGCAGCACCGTGCGCCCCACCTCGAGCGCCAGCACGCGCGCGCCCACCTCCTGCATGACGTCCAGGGTGCGAGGCCCGACAGCGGGCAGGTCGAAGCGGAGGTCCTGCTGCGGCTTGCAACGCTTCACCACCACGGCGCCGCCGCTGCCACCCAGCCTGCCGCCCCGGCGGATGGCCTCGTCCGTGCCCTCCACCGCCTCCAGCGCCAGGACGTGGCCGTTGTGCACCACCACCGTCTGTCCCACGTCCGCCTGGCCCAGCAGCACCGCCACCTCGCGGCCCAGGGCCACGTCCTTCTCCTGCGCCGGGTGCAGCCGGGGCCCAGCCAGGTGGCCCTCCGGGCACAGCACCTCGCCCAGGAAGTCCGTGGGGGCGATGATGGTGACGCCGCGTGCCTCGAAGTCCGAGGCCACCGCGCGCAGCAGCGCGTCATCCCGGAAGCTGCGCAGCCGGGAGATGATGCGCACCGCGCCCAGGTCCGGCCGCGCCTCCGCCAGCGCCCGCACGCGGCCGATGCCGCCCGCCATGGCCGCCTGCTTCACGCCCGCTTCCCGGAAGGCCTTCTGGATGCGGTCCACCTGACCGACGCGCACCCACGTCAGCCGGTCCACCTCCGCGACCAACGCCGGGTCCGTCTCTCCACGGTGCGCCACGGCCACGACTTCCAGGCCCTGCTTCCGCGCGGCGCGCGCGAAGAGAAAGGGCAGCCGGCCGTTGCCCGCGATGAGGCCAATCCGCTCCACCGCCGACTTTCGTCCGTCGCTCACGGTGTCAGCGCGTGAGGCCGCGCTTGCTTTGCTGGATGAACTGGATGAGGTGGTCCACCTCGGAGTGGCCCGCCAGCTCCGCGCGCAGCCGCACCATGGCCTCCTGGAGCGTCAGCTTCGAACGGAACAGGATGCGGTGCGCTTCCTTCACCCGCTCAATCTGCTCCTTGGAGAAGCCACTGCGCTCCAGGCCCACCGTGTTGAGGCCCACCAGCTCCGCCCGGTCTCCCTGGGCGGTGGCGTACGGCGGGATGTCCATGGTCACCATGGCGCCGCCGGAGATGAAGGCGTGCTGACCCAGGCGGGTGAACTGATGCACCGCCGCCAGGCCGCTGATGATGACGTGGTCCTCCATCGTCACGTGACCCGCGAGCGCGGAGCCATTGCCGATGCGGCAGCCATTGCCCACCACGCAGTCGTGCGCGACGTGACAGTTGGCCATGAAGAGGTTGCCACTGCCCACGCGGGTGGCGCCGCCGCCGCCCGCGGTGCCCTTGTGCAGCGACACGAACTCGCGAATCTGGTTGTCGTCGCCGAGCACCAGCTCCGTGTCCTCGCCCGCGTACTTGAGGTCCTGCGGGTCGGCGCCGACGGAGGCGAACTGGAAGACGCGGTTGCGCTCGCCCAGCGTCGTGCGGCCTTCGATGACGACGTGGGGCCCCACGCGGGAGCCCGCACCAATCGTCACCTGGGGGCCGATGATGGAGTAGGGGCCGACCTCAACGGTGTCGTGGAGGCGGGCGCTGGGATGGACCACCGAGGTGGGATGAACCTGAGCCATGAAGTCTCCTCGTGCTCGCGGGGCGCGAATCAGGATGCCGCGCTCTGTGCCGCGTTGGCGTCCTTGTCCACGACGGTTGCCAGGAACTCGCCTTCGGCGACCCGCGCGCCGTCGACCGTCGCCAGGCCCTTCGTCTTCCAGACAGCGCCCTTGTGACGCACCACTTCGATGTCCAGTTGGAGGCGATCCCCCGGCAACACCGGCTTGCGGAAGCGCGCGCCGTCCACGCCCATCAGGTACGTGAGCTTGCGCGCCGGGTCCATGTTCTCGCTCTTGTAGGCGAGGATGGCCGTCGCCTGCGCCAGCGCCTCCAGGATGAGCACGCCCGGCATCACCGGGTGACCGGGGAAGTGCCCGTTGAAGAAGGGCTCGTTGATGGTGACGTTCTTGTAGGCCGTCAGCTTCTGGCCCGGGACAATCTCCACCACCCGGTCCACCAGCAGGAACGGGTACCGGTGCGGCAGCAGATTGAGAATCTCTCCGATGTCCATCACGGCCCCTTTTCCTTCTCCAGCGTCTCGACCCGGCGCCGCAGGGCGCGCACTTCCTTGAGCAGGTCCGCCATCTGGCCCGCCGCGGCGCTGGCCCGCAGCCACTCCCGGTGGGGAACGGCGGGGCTCCCGCTCACCACCTGGCCGTCCGGCACGTCGTGCGCGACGCCGGACTGCGCGCCCACCTTGGCCAGGTCTCCCACGCGGATGTGCCCCACCACGCCGACCTGCCCCGCGAGCACCACGCCCGTCCCAATCTCCGCCGAGCCGGACACGCCAGCCTGCGCGCAGATGAGGGACAGCGGGCCCACTCGCACGTTGTGGGCAACCTGCACCAGGTTGTCGAGCTTCGCGCCGCGCCCCACCACCGTCTCACCCACCGTCGCGCGGTCGATGCAGGTGCACGCCCCCACCTCGACGTCGTCCTCGATGCGCACGATGCCGACCTGGGGAATCTTGAAGTGCTCCGGCCCCGCCTCGCCCTCCGGGTTGAAGGCGAAGCCGAACCCGTCCGCGCCCACCACGCTGGAGGCGTGGAGGATGACGCGCGCGCCCACGATGCAGCGCTCGCGCACCGTCACGTTGGGGTACAGGACGCAGTCCTCCCCCACCTCGGCCTGTTCGCCCACGTAGGCGCCCGGATAGAGCACCGTGCGCGCGCCCACCCGTCCGCCCCGGTCCACCGACGCGCCGGGCAGCAGCACGGCCTCCGGGTGGATGGTGGCCTCGGGATGGACCCAGGCGCCGGGCCTCACGCCCGCGGCGGGGCGCTGGGGCGCGTGGAACAGGCGCAGCAGCTTCGCGTACGCCAGGTGGGGGTTGGCCACCCGGACGAGCGCCACGCCCTCGCGGGGTGGCACGTCGGCGCCCACCAGCACCGCCGAGGCACGGGAGGCCTCGAACTGGCGCCGGTAGCGCGGGTTTCCGTAGAAAGACACGTCTCCCGGGCCGGCTTCTTCAAGCCCGTTGAGTCCGTGAATGAGCTGTGAGGGATCACCGAGGAGCTCTCCACCCACGTGGGCGGCGAGCTCCCCGAGCTGGCGGGGCATGGGAGCGGTCTGCACGAGTTGGGAGTGACGGCTACTTCTTCGTCGGGGCGTCCTTGGCCGCCGTCTTCTTCGAGCTGTTGTACGCCCGGATGACTTCGTTGGAGATGTCGTGCAGGGAGCGGGCGTAGACGATTCCGGAGTCGCGGCGCTCGAGGACGAAGCCCAGGTCATCGCGCTCGGCGATGGTGTTGATGATGGAGTCGATCTTGTCGATGATCGGCTTCATCTCCTGCTGCTCCTTGTTGGCGGCCTCGGCGCGGCTCTTCTCCCACTTCTGGGCGAGCATCATCACCTTGCGCTGGAGCTCGGCCTCCTTCTGGGCCTTGATGTCCGCGCTCATGGCGCTGGCCTGCTTGTCGAGCGTCTCCTTCTCGGCGCGGAGCGCGTTCTGCTCCTTGTCGATTTCCTTCTGGCGGTCGTTGAGCCACTTCTGGAGACGGGACTTGGCGGCCTTTCCGTCATCCACCTCCAGCATGACTTTCTGGAGGTCCACGTAGGCGACCTTCAGCTCGGCGGCCGAGGCGGCCACCGGGAGGGCGAGCGACAGAGCGGCGGCCGTGGCCGCGATGGTGGTGCGAAGCGACATGTTCAGCAACTCCTCAAGAAGGGTACAGGCTCCGACGTACGCCTATCGGGCATCTTCAATTCCCTCCGCCCGTGGGAGCGGACGCCGGACGACGGGCCAAGGGCTTATCAGAAGAAGTTGCCGATAGTGAACTCGAACAGGATGTTGTCGTCCTCCGGCCGCCTGTTGAGCGGGATACCCCACTCGAAGCGCAGGGGGCCAATGGGCGAGAACCAGCGGAAGCCGAAGCCCGCGGAATGGAAGAGCCCGAGCGGCAGCCGCTCCTGGCGGTCCTCGAAGAAGCGCTCGTTCGCCGCGAAGGCGTTACCCGCGTCGTAGAAGATGACGCCGCGCAGGCCGGCCTTCTCGAAGATGGGGAACTCCAGCTCGAAGTTGAAGGTCAGCTGCTTGTTGCCGCCCACCCGGAAATCAGTGACGGTCGCGTCCGGACTGCCGGAGCGGGGCACCTTCACGGAGGGGCTGATGCTGCGCAGGAAGTAGCCGCGGACGCTGTTGATGCCGCCCACGTAGTAGAGCTCGGAGATGGGCAGCGGCTTGTTCTGGTCCAGCTGCTGGATGTAGCCAATGGTGGCGTTCGTCTTGAAGACGAAGCCCAGCGGCATGGGGAAGTACAGCCGCGAGTAGGCCGTGTACCGGTTGTAGAGGAACGTGCCGCCCAGGAAGTCCGGGGCGAGCTCCACCGAGCCGTAGTGGATGAAGCCATCCGACGGGAACAGGCGGTTGTTGCGCCGGTCGAAGGACAGCGACAGGCGGGCGGCGCTCGTCGTCCCCGACAGGAACTGGTTGGCCAGCAGCACCGCGCCCAGGTTCTGCCCCGCCTCCACGTTGACCCACTCCCGCGAGTAGCCAATGGTGCCCAGCAGGTCATCGATGAACTGGTAGCCGATGGACACCGTGCCACCGGTGGAGCTGCGGATGAAGCCCTCGTAGTCCGCCTGGATGCGGAAGAACTCGGCCGACAGCAGGTAGCGCGTGTCCAGGAAGTACGGGTCGTAGAAGGACAGCTGCACCAGGGAGCGCAGGCCGGAGATCTGCGCGGACGCGGAGACGCTCTGCCCCCAGCCCAGGAAGTTGTTCTGGGCGATCTGCGCCGTGAAGATGAAGTTCTCCACGTTGGAGAACCCGAGGCCGACCTGGAAGGTACCGGTGGCCTTCTCCTTCACCTCCACCTGGAGGATGATGGTGTCGTCCGCCGAGCCGGGACGCTGGGTGATTTCCGCCGTCTCGAAGAAGCCCAGCGCGGTGACGCGCTCGCGGCTGCGGCGCACGCCGGTGCCGTTGTAGAGCTCGCCTTCGTAGACGCGCAGCTCGCGGCGGATGACCTTGTCACGCGTCTTGCTGTTGCCCACCACGTCGATGCGCTCGATGGTGACCTGGGGCCCCTTCTGCACGTCGAAGGTCAGGTCCACCGTGCGGTTGTCCGCGTTGACGCTGGTGATGGGGTTGATGTTCGCGTAGGCGTAGCCGCGGTCGTAGTAGACGTCCGAGACGGAGAGGATGTCCTGCGACAGCTGCGAGCGGTTGAAGCGCCCGCCGGTGGCGGACTTCATCAGCGCCGCCATCTCACCCTTGGTGACGTCGTCGAGCAGGTCACCGGAGAAGTCGATCTTCCCGATGTCGTACGGCTCGCCCTCCGTCACCCGGAGGGTGATGAAGATGAAGCGCTTGTCCGCGGAGAGCTGGACGGTGGGCTTGTCCACCCGGACGTTGATGAAGCCCTTGTCGTAGTAGGCGATCTGGATGACGGCCAGGTCGCGCTGGAAGGCATCCTCGCGGTAGGTACCCTCACCGGTGAAGAAGGAGAGGAACCCGCCCTCGCGGGTAATCATCGTCTCCTTCAGCTCCGCGGCGGGCACCTTCTCCGCCCCCAGGATGGTGATCTGCTTCACCATCACCTTGGCGCGCTCGTTGATGTTGAACACCACATCCACGTTGGCGCCGCCCTCGACGGGCTTGAGCTGGTGGCTGACCTCGGCGAGGAAGTAGCCCTTCTCCACGTACTTCGCCTGGATCTTCTGCACGCTGGAGCGCACCAGCTCCATGTCCAGGATGGTGGCGGGCTTGACGTCAATCTCCTCCTTCAGGTCGTCCTTGTTCAGCTCCTCGTTGCCCACGAGCTGCACGAGCCGGACGGTGGGGCGCTCCTCCACGCGCACCACGTAGGCGACGCCGCGGGCCAGCCGCTGGACGAGCAGCTCCACGTCCTGGAAGTAGCCCAACGCCCACACCGCCCGGAGGTCCTGGGCGGTGCGCGTGGGGCTCAGCTCGTCGCCCACACGGGTGCGGAGGGCGCGGCGGATGGCTTCGGCCTCGACGCGCCGGTTGCCTTCGACGCGGACCTCCACCACCCGGCGGGCATCCTCCGGGGACACCGGGGCGTCATCGGGGAGCGCGGGCTCGGAGGCCACGTCGGCGGGAGCAGCGGGGGCGGTGACCTCGGGCACGACTGAAGGCGCGGCGGCGCCCTCATCCTCTTGCGCCAGCACGGAGCCGGGCACGAGGGACCACATGGCGACCGCCAGCAGCGGGAGCAGTGACTTGCGCGACAGAACGGGGTGCCTCAAGGGGAGACCGGCCAGGAAAAGGCGGGGCAATCTACGGGAAGGCCCCTGAGGGCCTCAATGCAAAATTGCCAGGACATCACGCCTCCGACACCTCACCCCCGGCCAACCTGAGGCGGCGGGGCATGGAGCGGGCGAGCGTCTCGTTGTGGGTGACGACCACTGCGGTGATTCCCTGCTCGCGGTTGACCTCCCGCAGGAGCTGGTGGATGCCCTCGCCCGTCGCCGGGTCGAGGTTTCCGGTGGGCTCGTCCGCCAGCAACACCGCGGGCTTGAGCACCAGGGCGCGCGCCAGGGCCACGCGCTGGGCCTCACCACCCGACAGTTCTCCTGGACGGTGGTCCACGCGGTGTCCCAGTCCCACCCGCTCCAGCAGTTCACGGGCATAGGCGTAGGCGCCGGTGCGATCCTGTCGCCGGATGAGGGCGGGCATGGCGACGTTTTCCAAGGCGGTGAACTCCGGCAGCAGGAAGTGGCTCTGGAAGACGAAGCCGATGGTCTGGTTCCGGAACTCGGCGATCTCCGCGTCGTTCATGGAGAACACGGGGCGGTCATCGAACAGCACCTCGCCGGCGGCCGGGGCATCCAGCGTGCCCAGGACGTGCAGGAAGGTGCTCTTCCCCGCCCCGGACGCGCCCACCAGCGAGACGAGCTCTCCCCGCTGGATGTCCAGCGACACGCCCCGAAGGATGTCGATGCGCTTGCCGTGCAGGAAGTAGCTCTTGAAGACGTTGCGGATGGACAAGAGCGCCATGGCTATTCCGCCTTGAGGCCTTCCACCGGCTCCACGCTGCTGGCCTTGAGGGCCGGGTAGATGGAGGCGAGGTAGGTGACGAGCACCGCGATGACCACGGCCAGCACGGTCTGCACCGGCTCGATGCGCACCGGCACCGCCGGAATGTAATAGACGTCCGGGTCCAGCTTGATGCCGGCCTTCTCGATGAAGAGGCACCAGGACAGGCCGGAAATCAGTCCGAGGAAGCCGCCCGCGACGCCAATCTGCAGGCCCTCCGCGAGGAATATCTTCACGATGCCACCATCAGGTACGCCCAGGGCCTTGAGGACGGAGATCTCCTTCCGCTTCTCCAGCACCAGCATGATGACGGTGGCGACGATGAGGCCCGCGGCCACGATGATGATGATGGAGAGGATGATGCCCATCACCAGCTTCTCCAGACGCAGCGCGGAGAAGAGGTTCTTGTTCATCTCTCCCCAGTCACGTGCCCGGTAGGGATAGCCCCCCAGCACCTTCACCACCTGCGAGGCGATGCGCCGCGCGTCGTCGATGTCCGCCACCTTCAGTTCGATGCCCGTGGCCCCCTTCACGCCGAAGAAGTCCTGAGCCTCCTTGAGCAGGATGTAGACGAACTTGGAGTCGTACTCGTACATGCCCGAATAGAAGACAGCCGCCACGCGGAAGGCGCGGCTCTTCGGAATCGGGCCGGAGGGGCTCAGCTCCGTGCCCAGCGGGGAGACGACGTTCACCCGGTCTCCCACCACCACGCGCAGCGACGCCGCCAGCTCCCGGCCAATGACGATGCCCGGCAGCACCGGCGCCTTCTTGGGCGTCCCGGAGCGGCGGATGATGTCGTCCTCCTCCACCCCGCTCTCCTCCGCGGGCTCCTCGTCCGGCAGGCCGCGGTGGACGATCTTCTCCGGCGTGTAGAGGATGTCGAGCGAGCCGCCACCGAGGATGTTCTTGGGCAGGTCCGTCACCTCGCCCACCGTGCCCGGGTCGATGCCCTTGATGATGACGCCGTCCACGTTGCCCTCGGAGGCAATCATCACCTGGTTGATGATGAAGGGCGTCTGTCCCACGACGCCGGGCACCTTGCGGACGGACTCCATGACCTTGGCGTACTCGGGCAGGTCGCCCGCGTACTTCGACACCACGGCGTGCGCGTTGGTGCCCAGAATCTTCTGCTGCAGGTCGGCCTCGAAGCCGCTCATCACCGACAGCACGATGATGAGCGCCATGACGCCCACGCCCACGCCGCCCACCGACAGGGCGGTCATCATCATGGTGGGCGACTGCTCCCGCAGCTTGAGGCGGTTGAGGTCGGAGGCCGCCGCCAGCGGGTCCTTCAGACCCAGCGCGCGGATGCGGGTGCGCTCCACGGCCGCTTCGGCGGAGCGGATGATGAAGTAGATGAGCAGCGGGGGGATGATGCCGAACATCAGCACCGCCAGCGTCCCCAGCAGCAGCGACGGCCGGAACACCGCCACGTGCCGGCGCGCGACGAAGAGCTCGAACCCCAGCTTCAGGTCCACCCGGCCGCTGCCGGCGGCGATGAAGCCGGTGTTGATGCCCAGCACCAGCGCCAGCACCAGGAAGGTGAAGACGAGCCAGTACCCCAGCTCCGGGCGGCCAATCAGCCCCGCGACGTACGTCACCTCGCGCAGCCGGTAGCCCAGCGCGAGCTGCAGCCCGGGCAGCCGCTCCATCAACGTGAGGACGATGGGGATGGGCAGGCCCAGGTACAGCACGCCGATGGTGGCCTCGGGCAGCGACAGCCGCTGCGCCCGCGACGCGCCGATGAAGCCGGAGATGAAGGCCACCATGCCGCCCGCGAGCAGCGCGATGGCGAAGGCGCCGGTGGGCGGCAACGACAGGCCGCTGCTGGCGCCCTTCCCCGCCGCGCCCAGCTCCGTGGCGGACACGCCGCTGGACAGCACCGTCTGCAGGAGGATGAGGACCACCTCCGCCAGCAGCATGCCGCCGCCGTAGGCGCCCAGGGTGCTCCAGTAGAAGTCCCGGTAGCGCGCCAGGCGCGGGTACAGCGTGGCGCCCGCGGCCGGGCTGGGCCCTTCGGTGGGCTCTGGCGCGCGGCGGATGCCGGCGGCGATGAGCGCCCACCCCGCCAGCCAGACGACGGAGCCCGCGACGAGGAGGCCCGTGTTGGGAACCCGCGCGACGGGCTGCTCGGACACGAGCAGCAGCGCGTTGAGGACCTGGACCAGGCCGCCCCACCCCAGCAGGGACAGCCCCAGGGAGGGGCTGGTCTCCAGCCAGGCCTGAGAGGACGTGAGCGCCACCCCGAGCAGGCTGAAGCCCACCAGGGCGACCAGCGCCCCAATCCAGATGAAGGTCCAGCGATGGACGGTCTGCCGTTCGGCGGAGTGCACGCGGCCTCCTGGCTACTTCGCCAGTGGCTTGAGGAGGGGAAACAGGATGACGTCTCGGATGCTCTGCGAATCCGTGAACAGCATGGCGAGCCGATCAATCCCGATGCCTTCACCGGCGGTGGGCGGCATGCCGTGCTCGAGGGCCCGGATGTAGTCCTCGTCGTAGTCCATGGTCTCCTGCTGGCCCCGCTGCTTCGCGTCCAGCTGGGCCTGGAAGCGGCCCTTCTGGTCCAGCGGGTCGTTCAGCTCGGAGAACGCGTTCGCGATTTCGCGGCCCGCAACGTACAGCTCGAAGCGGTCCGTCACGTCCGGGTTCGCGTCATTGCGCCGGGCCAGCGGCGAGACGGCGGTGGGGAAATGGGTGATGAAGGTGGGGTGGATGAGCGTGTGTTCGACGTGGTGCTCGAAGAGCGCGCCCACCAGCTCACCGTGGTGCATGGTGTCAATGGCCCGCCGCTCGGCCTCCGAGTGGCGCGTCTTGAGCAGCTCGTGGCGCAGCCGGTCCGCGTCCGCCATGTCCTTGTCTGACAGGCCGCTCACCACCTCGCGGATGGCCTCCGTCATGGAGATGCGCTTCCAGCCCTTGCCGAAGTCGAGCACGTGCTCGCCGTACTTCACCTTCGTGTCGCCGGTGACGGCCTTGGCGGCCTCCGAAATCATCTCCTCGGAGAGGTCCATCAGGTCCTCGTACGTGGCGTACGCCTGATAGAACTCCAGCATCGTGAACTCGGGGTTGTGCCGGGTGCTGATGCCTTCGTTGCGGAAGTTGCGGTTGACCTCGTAGACGCGCTCCAGGCCGCCCACCACCAGGCGCTTGAGATACAGCTCCGGGGCGATGCGCATGTACAGGTCGATGTCGAGCGCGTTGTGGTGCGTGGTGAAGGGCCGCGCCGCCGCGCCGGACACGAGCGGGTGCATCATCGGCGTTTCGACCTCGACGAAGTCACGCGTGTCGAGGAAGTCGCGGATGAAGCGGATGAGCTTGTTGCGCCGGAGGAAGGTCTGCTTCACGTCCGGGTTGGACACGAGGTCCAGGTACCGCTGACGGTAGCGAATCTCCACGTCCGTCAGGCCGTGCCACTTCTCCGGCAGGGGCCGCAGGGACTTGGTGAGCGGCGTGAACTTCGTGGCGGACAGCGTCAGCTCGCCCGTCTTCGAACGGAACACCGGGCCGGTGGCGGCCAGGAAGTCGCCCAGGTCACAGAGCTTGAAGGTCTCATAGGCGTCCCCCAAGGCGTCCTTCTTCATGTGGACCTGGATTTCGCCCGAGCCGTCTCTCAGCTTGATGAAGGCGGCCTTGCCGAAGGAGCGCATGGCCACGACGCGGCCGGCGACGTCATAGGGCGCAGGAGCGGCCTGCTCGATTTCCTCGGCGGACTGAGCGGCGTGCTTCGCGTGGATTTCGGCGGCCTGATGCTGGGGACGGTAGCCGTTGCCGTACGGATTGAAGCCGGCCTCGCGCCACTTCTCGGCCTTCTCCAGCCGCTGGTCGTAGATTTCCTGTTCCTTCGTCCCGAGGTCGCCCTCGCCCACGCTCTTCTCGCTCTTGTTCTCGGTCTCGGCCATGACGCGCTTTCCCAAAGGCGCGGCACCGTAGCCAAGGCTCCCCCGGGAAGCAACGCAACACAGCGGAAGGCCGCTCAGGGAGCGACCAGCGCCAGGAAGGCGGCCACGGCGGCCGCCAGCAGCAGCGGGATGAGGACCTCCACCGGGAGGCGGTGGTTCATGTGCGCGGTGTGCAGGCCCCGCAGACCGAAGCGGCGCTTGCGGCGCACACGGCTCATCACCAGGGAGGCGAGCGCGGGCGGGGCCTTCTCACGCGCCACGTGCTGGAGCCGCTGCACCGTGCTGGCATAGCGCTGCCAGCCCTGGCGGCAGTCGTCGCAGCCGTCCAGGTGGGTGCGAACCTCCTGCGCCTTGGGGGCGGGGAGCTCGTCGTCGGCGAGCGCGAGGAACAGCGCCCTCGCCTCGCGATGGTTCATCCGCGGTTCCACGTCCCGCAGTCTGCGATGAATGCCGTTCATGGCTCAAGCCGCCCCAGGAGGTCCGCCAGTTTTTCCCGGGCCCGGTGGAGCCGGCTCTTCACCGTTCCCTCCGGTAGCTCGGTGATGTCGATGATTTCGTCGTAGCTGAGGCCTTCGATGTCGCGCAGCGCCACCAGCATGCGCGCGTCCGGCTCCAGCTGGGAGATGGCCCACTGCACCCGGGCGCGCTCACGCGCGGACTCCAGGGCCGCGTCCGGGCCAGGCGCCGTGCCCCCGCCTTCGGAGCGCAGGGCCGCGGCCTCGTCGAACACTTCGGAGCGGCCCCGGCCCCGGCGCTTCAGGTACTTGAGCCGGTTGATGCAGTGGTTGCGGGTGATGCGGAACAGCCAGGTGGACAGCTTCGAGTCCTCGCGGAACCGGCGGACGTTCTGGTGCACGCTGACGAAGATCTCCTGCACCAGGTCGTGGGCTTCCTCACGGTCTCCCACCATGCGGACGCAGAAGTCGTAGAGCCGGTCCTGGTGCGTGCGCACCAGCAGCTCGAAGGCGTCCGGCTCCCCTCGGCGCAGCCGGGCCAGCAGCGCGGCGTCCTGACGGCGCGACTCGGACGCGACCGCGGCGGCGGCCTCTTCCTGTCCGATTTCGAGCACGCCGCCCGATGACACCCGTGTCCTCCCGCGACAGCCCCTCCACAGGAGGTGCCACCGTCCCTGAAGCCTACCTTCGTCCCCTGCCCCGCGGCCCTCCGACAGCAGGGCCGCGGAAAAGGTTCCGGGCGAAGGCGAGGAAACAGTGAGGCGCGGCGCCTGCTCAGTCCGCGCCCGCGCTGCGGTTGGGGTTCTTCACGCCCAGCAGCTGGGCGGTGACGAACTCCTCCAGGTCCCCATCCAGCACGGCGTCCACGTTGCCCGTCTCGATGCCGGTGCGCAGGTCCTTGACCATGCGGTACGGCGCCAGCACGTAGGAGCGGATCTGCGAGCCGAAGGAGATGTCCTTCTTCTGCGCCTCGGCGGCGTCACGCGCGGCGTCGCGCTTCTTCATCTCCAGCTCGTACAGGCGGCCTCGCAGGATCTTGAAGGCCATGTCCTTGTTGGCCGACTGCGAGCGCTCCGTCTGGCAGGTGATGATGATGCCGGTGGGCAGGTGGCGCAGCTGCGCGGTGGACGACGTCTTGTTCACCTTCTGGCCGCCCGCGCCGCCGCCGCGGATGAACTTCAAATCGATGTCCTTCTCCGGGATGTCGATTTGAATGGTGTCATCCACCTCCGGATAGACGTCCACCGACGCGAAGGCCGTCTGCCGGCGTGCGTTGGCGTCGAAGGGCGAGATCCGCACCAGCCGGTGCACGCCCACCTCCGCCTTCAGGTAGCCGTAGGCGAAGTCACCTTCGATGCGCAGGGAGACGTTCTTGAAGCCCGCCTCTTCCCCCGGCACCTCGTCGTTGATTTCGACCTTCCAGCCCTTGTGCTCGCCGTAGCGGGTGTACATGCGCAGCAGCATGGCCGCCCAATCCATGGAGTCCGTGCCACCGGCGCCGGCGTTGATGTCCATGAAGCAGCTGCTGCGGTCCTGCTCGCCGGACAGCATGCGCGCCAGCTCCAGCCTGGCGACGTCGCCCTCCAGGCCCGTGAGGGAGCCTTCCGCCTCCTGGGTGGTGGCCTCGTCATTGGCCTCGGCGGCCAGCTCGAAGAGCGCCTGCGCGTCATCCAGGCCACGCATCACCTTGTCGTAGGCGCCGACGCTGGCCTCCAGCGTGGACTTCTCCTTCAGGAGCGCCTGCGCCTTGGTGTTGTCGTCCCAGAAGGTGGGCTGCGTGGAGTCGCGTTCAATCAGCGCGATGCGGGACCGCTTGCGGTCGAGGTCAAAGATGCCCCCGGAGCGCCAACACGCGCTCCCTCAGGCCGTTGATCTTCTCCATCGAATCGTTCGCCATGGCTTCTTTCCGTGTCCTCTAGGGAGTCTTCAGCGATGCGACGGTATCCCGCCGTCCGGCTGACGCGCGGTCCGCCCCGGGGAGGCGCGCCAGCACCCGGTCCAGACCGAATGCGCCCGCCATGCCCAGGGAGATGGGCAGGATGAGCGCGATGAGCCGCCAGTTGTCCTGGTCGAAGGGCGGCAACACCTTGAGCACCACGCCCAGCACCCCCAGCGCCGCAAGCAGCGTCCACACCTTGAACAGGCGCGCGCGGGCCTTCTTGCTGCCCCACGTCAGGGCCACGCCGAAGGGCAGCGCCAGCAGCGTCAGCGGGTTGGCCAGGAAGAGGTTCTCGTTACGGAACGTCACCGTGTGGTCCGTCACCAGCCCCATGATGAACAGCGCGGTGCCCGGCAACCCGAGCGCCAGCCCCACCACGGCGTTCTCCAGCCCGAGCAGCAGGCGGGCCACGCGGCTGCCCCGCTGGCGCTCCCACACCGCCAGGCCCACCGCCAGGCCGCCCAGGCCCAGGCCCAGCGCGAGAAGCCACGGCCCCCACGGAGGAGGCTCCGCTGGCGGACGCCGACGCTTGGAGGATTCGTAGTGGTTCCAGCTCTTCGCCGCGAGCGACCCACGCTGCCCGTCCGCGCCCTTCACCTGGAGCGCCGCGACTTGCGCTTCCAGTTCGTCCGGGAGGAAGGCCTCCTCCCACTTCGTGATGGGACGGTCGATCTCGTCGTTCATCATGAAGTCGAGCAGCACGCTCATGGGCGCGTTCACCGCGGTGTAGCGCCGGGTGTGCTCGCGCAGCGTCATCCGCCCGGGTGCCCGGTCCGCCTCGCGGAGCTGGCCGCCCGTGGCCACGTCAATCATGTCCCGCAGCCGCGTGACGCAGTTGTCATTGTAGTGGTGGTACAGGTACTCGCGGTTCTCCGGCAGCACGTTGTCCGCCAACCGCTTCGCCACGACGACGCGCTGCTCGGGCGTGAGGTTGAGCTCCTGCACGCGGACGTCGCGGTCCTCGGCCTGGTAGTGGCGGAAGGTGCCGCCCACCGACGACTGGCCCACCCAGAACTCCAGCCGGCCCATGGCGAAGCGCGCGAGCATGGCCTCGTCGAAGGAGAACATGCCGTAGTTGTAGAGGCGCGACATCCGCCGCCGCCGGTCCTCCACCACCAGCGAGCCGTGGCCCCACCAGGAGGGCACGTCATCCCCGGGACTGAACGTCACCAGGAGGATGGCCAGGTCCTCGCCCTGGCTCTCTCCCGTGCCCCACGGCGGCAAGGTGGCCGCGCGCGCGGGCGCCGCCAGGAGCAGCAGGCCGAGCAGGCAGGAGGCGATGAGGGATGGGCGGAGCATGGCTGGGTCCAACACGCGGGAGGCCGCCTACCTATCACGCACGCCGCCCGGCTCAACGGGGTGGATGCCGGATTGTCCAGCGGGGAGCCAGCGGAGGGCCTACATGAGGCTGCGGGCGCGGCGGGCCCTGGCATCCACCTGGAGCGAGTCCGCCACCATGCCCCGCTCGCCCAGGAGTTGCTCCTCCAGGGCCGCCATGCGCTTGGCGTCCCGGGGGCGCTCGTGGTCGTGCCCCAGCAGGTGGAGCAGGCCGTGCGCCAGGTAGCGCGCCAGCTCCGACTCCAGCGTGCGGCCGTACTCCTTGGCCTGCCGCTTCGCCGTGTCCAGGGAGATGACCACGTCCCCCAGCGGGCGCGGTCCCGGCGTGCCCTTGGGCAGGTCGCCCGCGGGGAAGCTCAGCACGTCCGTCGCCTTGTCCTTCTGGCGCCAGGTGCGGTTGAGCCGACGGATGGCCCGGTCGTCCACCAGGGACAGGGACAGCTCCACGCCGGACAGCTCGAGTTGCATCAGGTAATCCTTGGCCCAGGTCGTCAGCAGGCGCGCGAAGTCGCGCCCCTGGCCATGGGCCACCTGGATGACGACGTGGTTCTCCTGGACGCGGGGCTTGGGCGCCTCCATGTGCGCCAGCTCCGGGCGGAACGCGGGCGCGCACACCGACCAGTAGTCACACGCGCCCTGTCCGTCGTTGCGGTACACCACCCGCTTGCCGCGCGGCACCAGTCCGACCTCGCCCGCGGGGATGCGCTCGCGGCGGCCCTCCACGACGACGGTCAGCTCGCCCGTGAGGACGATGACGACCTCGTCGAACTCGGGGCGCTGCGCCGGTTCGGACCAGCCCGGGGGGGCCAGCATCCGCGCGACGGACGCCGCGTCCGTGTGGGTGGTGGCCGCGCCCACGAACTCCTCGATGCGCTTGCCGTCGTCACGGGGAATCAGCTTCCCCTTGCGCAATCTCACGCCATTGCCCCTTCGTGCTCCGCTCATGCCCCCCCCGCGGTCCGCGCCTTGTCCTTGCTGCCTTCCACGGGCCGAGGCACCGCGCCCGCCACCACCAACGGAGGCGCCTTGCCTCCACCCACGGCGCCCGCCGGATAGGCCGGACGCGTGTGGTAGATGCCCTCGAGCGTGTGCAGGAAGGACTGAGAAATGAGGTTGAGGTCCTTCAACGTCAGGTCACACTCGTCGAGCTGACCCTCGGAGAAGATGAGGTTGATGATCTTCTGCACCTGCGCGTGGAGCTTGGGCGTGGTGGGGTCCGTCATGGAGCGCGTGGAGGCCTCCACCGCGTCGGCGATCATCACCAGCGCCGCCTCGCGGAACTGGGGCTTCGGGCCCGGGTAGCGGTAGATGCTCTCGTCGATGGGCGGAGCGCCTTCCTTGCCCTCCTGCTCCTTCAAGGCCTTGTGGTAGAAGTAACCCACCGTGCGCGTGCCGTGGTGCTGCGGAATCGCGTCCGCCACCAGCTTGGGCAGCCGGTACTGACGGGCCATCTCCAGGCCCTCCGTCACGTGGCGCTTGATGATGACCGCGCTCATCGCCGGCGCGAGCGCGTCATGGCGGTTCTCACCCTTCTGGTTCTCCCCGAAGTAGAGCGGATTCCGGCCCTTGCCGATGTCGTGGTAGTACGCACACGAGCGCGCCAGCAGCGGGTTGGCCCCAATCGTCTCCGCCGCGTTCTCCACCAGCGAGCCGATGATGATGGAGTGGTGGTACGTGCCGGGCGCCTGGACGATGAGCTCCTTGAGCGCCGGGTGGTTCAGGTTGGCCAGCTCCAGCAGCTTGATGTCCGACGCGTAGCCGAAGGTGGCCTCGATGAGCGGCGTGAGCGCCATCACCATCACCGGCACCGCCAGCGAGGAGCCCACGAAGGCGCTCAGCGCGGTGAGGAGGGTGTCGGCCGACAGGCCCTTGCCTTCCACGAGGAAGAGGAAGAGCACCGCCACCAGGTTCACCGCGCCCGTCACCAGACCCGCGCGGAAGATGCCCACGCGGTCCTTCGCCTTCACGATGCGGTCGGCCGCCACCAGCGAGCCCAACAGCGTGAAGACGCCGAAGGCCAGCGAGTTGCCCAGCATCACGCCGGTGAGACAGGAGAAGACGAGCGCGAAGAAGAGCGCCAGCTCCTGCGTGAGGATGAAGCGCACCAGCATGGCGCCGGCCGCCACGGGGAAGGCGTAATAGAAGGCCTCGATGGGCAGCGCGGTGTAGCGGTCCTGCACCGCGTCCGCGATGGACACCCAGACTTGCAGCAGACCCAGCAGGCCCAGGAGCAGCAGGCCCAACAGCACGCCGTCCTTGCGCGTGGGCCGGAAGCGCCGGAAGGCGGCGCTGCAGAAGAAGTAGAACGACACGATGAGCAGGCCCACCAGGCCAGTGCCGCCCGCCTGGAGTTGGACCAGGTCCAGCCGGTCCGTCTCCGCGCGCATGCCGCGCAGGATGACCAGGTGCGACTCATTGACGAGCTCCCCGTCGCCGATGACGCGCTGGCCCTTCTTGATGGAGATGACGGCGTCCTTCACCGCCTGGGCCGCCTGGGTCCGGCGCGCGTCCGACTCCGCGATGTTGATGGTGAGGTTCGGCCGCACCAGCCGCTGGGCCAGCCGGAGGATGGCGCGGCGCTGGACGCCCGGCGCGTCCGGCATCAGGTTGCCGGGCACCGAGGCGAAGCGCTCCATCTCCTGGTGCGCCTCGGGGACGTCCACCACCTGGGTGGAGCCCCCGGACAGGGACTCCTCGGCCTTGTTCACCACGTCGCGGACGGTGAGTCCCTGATGCGCCTCCCGCGCCAGCTCCTCCCGGGAGCCGGCCACATGGACCGCGCCGCGCTCGGAGCGATACGCCCGCTCCAGCACCAGCAGCGTGGCCGTCTCCGCCTCCTGTGAGAAGCGGGTGGCGTAGAGCGCCTGGAAGTCCTCGGCCTCCAGCACGGCGTCGCGCTTGCCGAAGAAGCGCTCCTGGAGCTCCGCCCGCATCTTCTCGCGGGTGCCGCGCTCCAGCTCCACCATCTCCGGGGACGCCGCGGGCTTGCGCCGGCGGGGCGCCTCGCGATCCTCGGGCTCCGCTTCGGTCTGCGCCTCCGCGAGCTCGTCCAGATGCAGGCGCATGGACGAGAAGGCGGAGCTCACCGTCGCCCGCAGCTGCCCCAGGACGGCGGGGTTCAAGTCGTACACGGGTTTGACGGCCGCGCGCGCGTCCTGGCGCCGCTGCTGCGTCATGGCGCGGTGGACGACCTCGTAGTCCCGCGCGGCCTTGAAGCCCGCGGGCGAGCTGGCCCGGAACGGCTTGCCGAGGTGCTCCTCCGCCAGCGCCGGAATCTGCTGGCTGTAGAGGCCCGGCGAGATGACGAAGCCCGCGCCAATGGAGACGGCCAGCAGGAGAAGGACCTGGATGGCGCGCCGCCCCCAGACGCCGTTTTCCAGTCCGAGGCGTTCGGCGAGCGCGTCCAGTGGACTGCGCCCAGGGGGCTGCGTTTCCGATTCGGCCATGGGGGTCCTCACCCTAGATAAGGCGTCGCGGATCCTTCAAGGACGCAGCGCCTGGGAATATTCGCAAGGGTGGGATGGGGTACGCCCGCCCGGCAGGGTATGCGCGGGTGGGCGCAGGTAGGTTCTGTCGCCGTTACTCGACGGCAACGGGCTCGGTTGCCGCCGTCGCGGTGGGGGCCGGGGCGGCAGCAGTGGCTGCTCCCCGCGCCGCCTGGGCTTCGCGCTGGGCGAGGTCCGCCCGGTCGTAGGCGCGGATGACCTCCTGGACCAGCGGGTGGCGGACCACGTCCACATCGGAGAACTCCGCGAAGTGGATGCCGTCGATGTTCTTCAGCACCGCGCGGGCGTGGTTCAACCCGGACATCTTCCCCGTGGGCAGGTCCACCTGCGTCACGTCACCGGTGATGACGGCCTTGCTGTTGTAGCCCAGGCGCGTGAGGAACATCTTCATCTGCTCCACGGTGGTGTTCTGGGCTTCGTCCAGGATGACGAACGCGTCGTTGAGCGTGCGGCCACGCATGAAGGCCAGCGGGGCCACTTCCACCACGCCCTGCTCCAGCAGCTGCGCGGCGCGCTCGGCCGCCATCATGTCGTGCAGCGCGTCGTAGAGCGGCCGCAGGTAGGGGTTCACCTTCTCCTGCAGGTCGCCCGGCAGGAAGCCCAGCTTCTCCCCCGCCTCCACGGCGGGACGCGCGAGGATGATGCGCTTGACCTTGCGCTCCTGGAGGAAGGCGACCGCCATGGCCATGGCGAGGTACGTCTTGCCCGTGCCGGCGGGACCGACGCCGAAGACGATGTCGTGGGAGCGGATGGCGTCCACGTAGCGCTTCTGGTTGATGCTCTTGGGGGCGATCTGCCGGTTGCCGGAGCTCTTCAGCACCGGGCCCAGCATGACCTCCTGCAGGGACTCCGCGCCGCGGCCGAGCACCTTGATGCCCTGCTCCACGTCCTCGCGGTAGACGGGGCGGCCGGCGCGGATCATCTCCTCCAGGTTCTCCAGGAGGCGGACGGAGAAGGCCACGGCGTCGGACGGACCGGAGAGGTGGAACTCGGTGCCGCGTTGTCCCACCCGGACCCCGAGGCGCCGCTCCATCAACTTGAGGTTTTCGTTCTGGCTGCCGCAGAGGGCCAGGGCGGTCGCGTTGTCACGAACGTCCACCTTGGCGGAGGCGGTGAGCACTTCGGGCGCTTCCAACGTGGCGGGATTTCGCAATGCGGATTCTTCCTCGGTCTATGTCGCTACGGCTGACACCAACGTAACGCCGCCCTCAGGGCCGCGAAAGACGACTTTGTGTCAGGACTAGCGCAAGGGTGGCAGGAGAATGAACTGCCGAGCGGCCAACCGCCGGTAATAGTACTCTTCCCGCCACGGATATTTCAGTTCGCCCGGCTTCAACAGTCCAGCCTGCACCAAAGAATCCAGACGCTCGGGCAGCTCACCGCGTTCCAGACGAAACACCTCGAGCGCGGCCTCGATGCGGACGCGTTGGGCCTGGGAAACATGACGTTGGGCCGCGGCATCCGCGAACACCGCGGCAACGCCCGCCGCGGGGTCCCTGCTCACGGCCCGGGGCACCACCAGCGCCACCGCCGCCAGCACCCCCACGGTAGCGAAGAGGCGCCCGACCGGCCCCGCCACGCGAACAAGCAAGCGCTGGTCCCCTGGAGCGGGGGCCGGGGCGCCCTCCGGAAGAATCGGGCGGACGTACTCGCCCTTCACCAGGTTGTAGAGCGCCTTGCAGGTCTCGAACTCGCCCAGGCAGGAGAGGTCCACCAGCTTGCGCAAGTCCCTCCCGGGGGAGAGCTCATCGTAGATGCGCCGCTCCGAAGGACCGATGGCGCCCAGCTCCCCGCCCTCCTCCGCGCGCGGCTGAGGCAGGGCCTTGATGCGCTCGAAGGTCAGGTCGTCACGGTGGATTTTCTGCCGGATGACGGGCCACTCATCCACCATCCGGAAGCCTTCCATGAGCACCGTCTCGGCGCGCAGCGGATGGATGGCTTCCGCGTCTGGCTCCACCGGCTCCTGGATGAACTCGTAGGTGCCCGACTTCCAGGTGAAGAGCCGGTAGAGGGTCTCCGTGGCTTGCAGCTGCATCATCGCCTGGAAGCGCTCGGCGGTGAGGGCCTGGCTGGAGACGAGCACGTCCCCCAGGCGCTTGAGCGTGCGGCGCTGCGTCTCCAGGGCCGCCTCGAGCTGCGTCTCGGTGATGAGCTCCGAGCGCACCAGCATGGTGCCGATGAGCTCCTTGCGCTTCCGGGTGACGCTCTCCGCCTTGATGATGTGGCCATCGTTGAAGCCGATGCGCACTTCCTGGTCCCTGGCGCGGACGTGGAGCGTGCCCGTCTTCTGCTGCTGCCCGATGAGCTGCAGGATGTCGCCAATACCAAAGTCCTTCAGGGTGCCTTGCAGGGACATCGCCGTTCACTCCCCCCGCCGCAGACGGCGCAGACCGCGCAACGACAGCAGGTGGACACCCAGCAGCAGCAACACCGCGGGCGCGAGCTTGAGGTACAGGGGGGCTTCACCGTAGGGCCCTCGGACCAGCCCCTGGTGCAGGAGCACCGCGGCCAGCGCGAAGAGGAAGCCGAACGCATACAGCGCGCCGCGGACCGGGACACCCGAGGCCACGTGCCCCGCGCCGGACAACACCGCGCCCAGGACGTACGCCACGCGGCCCGTCCAGGCCTGATGCCGGTCCACCTGGAGCTGCTTGCGCGCCCGCAGCTGCTGCGGCACCAGCCCCCGGCGGGCGAAGACGTTGACGCACTGGCCACACTGCTTGCTGCCCACGCCCAGCTCCGGGTCGCAGCGCACGCACACCGCGCGACCACAGCGCTCACACACCTTGGCCGCCTTCAAGCGGTCACCCGCGAAGCCCCACAGGGCCAAGAGCACCGCCAGCGCCGCGGCCCCCGCGGAGGCCATGGGCCCGGGAGCAAGCCCGGGGAGCAGCCAGCGCGACACCTGCGTCTCCACCTGACGACCCGCGCCCGTACCATCCGCGAGCGGAAGCCAGTCGGACTCCCCCAGCGCCGGGGAAAGCAACAGCAGGTTGAGGAGGAGCCGGTCCTCCGGGGGCGGGTCCCGGACCAGCAGCGATCCATCCAGCGCCTGCGCCGAGGCCATGGCCGTGGCGGCGCGGTCCAGTTCCTTGCCGACCTCCGAGTCGGGCAGCGTCTTCGCCCTGCGGCGGACCACCTGCGCCAGGTTGTAGTGCGGAGCCGCCAGGTCCGGTGCCGACTGCGAGGCCTGCACGTAGAGCAGCGCCGCGCCGTCCGCGTCTCCCAGCGCGACCAGGGTGTTGCCGAAGCGCGTGAGCAGGCGCGCATCCGAGTTCTTCAGCGCCGAGGCCGCCTTGAAGTGTGTCCTCGCCTCTTCCAGCAGGCCGCGCCGGGATTCGAAGTACGCCAGCGACAGCACCTCCACGAAGGTCGCCGTGCGGGACGCCATCCGCGTCAGCACGCGCGCCCGCGCCTCCTCGGCGGACAGGCCACCCCGCTCCAGGAGATAGACGTCCTCGGCCGGCGTGCCCGCGAACGCCGTGACGCGCGCGAGCTGCCCCGCCGCCAGCGGCAGGAGCCCCACGCCCGCCACCAGCACCGCCGCCACCACCCGCTCCGTCCGCGAGAGATAGAGCGACACGGTGGCCAGCATCACCAGCAGCGCGGGCAGCACCCCCAGCCCCAGCACCCACGGCAGGCTCAAGAGCAGCAGCCCCAGGACCAGGGACTGCCACCGGGAGACGACTCGCGGCAGCAGGTGGTGGAAGTCATGCAGCGCGTAGCGGAGCTTCCGTAGGAAGAGCAGGCCCATCAGCAGCACCGCGGTGGCGCCCCAGGCCAGCAGCACCAGCGCGCCCAGGTCCGCCAACGCGGGCCGGCGATAGCGGGCATCCCGCGCCAGTGTCGTCAGCGACTGCCGCACCTGCCCCAGGGCGCGAGACACGTCACCCGGCTTCTCCAAGGCGTAGAGCTCGGCGAGCTCGAAGCGGGCGTAGGGCAGCCCCGGTGACAGCTCGACCGCCACCTCCGCCAGCCGCACCGCGCCGGCCATGTCCCCCGCGCGGCGGCGCACGGCCGCTTCGCGGAGGAAGCCCGCGCTCAGGGGCTCCAGGTCCGTGGCGGCCAGCTCGACGCGCAACGTCCGCAGCTCCTTGAGGGCCGCAGCCGCCGCGTCTCGATCATTCGTCGCCCGGGCCTGCCGCCACCGGTTCCAGAGGGCTTCCAGGTCCGCATCCGTCACCCGCGGCGCCAGCACCGGACTCAGCGTCACCGGCCTGGGGGTGATGACCGTGGGTTCCTCGACCGGCGGAGGACTGGCCGCCGCGGGCGTCCGGCCATTGCCGGGGACCGCTTCGGAGGCCCTGATGTTGCGCGCGGGCGCTTCGTCGGCGTCCTCGGTGGAGGCATCCTCCTCCACGGGGACGTCTTCTTCCGGCACGTCCTCCGCGTAGGCGGCGTCATCCACCGGATCCATGGACTCATCCCGCAGGTCGGGCTCCATGGGACCCGGATCCACCTCTGGAAGGCGCGTGGGGGCTTCCAGCTGCGCGGACGCCACGACGGGCACCAGAAGCGTGAATCCACTGAAAAGGAGGGCGAGAAGCGGCAGGCGGATCATCCAGGGGGTGGATTGTAGGCGACCCAGGGCCAACCGCGAAAACGAACGCCAGTCAGGCCGCCCACCTGCCGCGTTTGCCGGACAGCACCAGACCCGTGCGTGCTACAGGACTGTGCATGGCGGACACGACGCTGACCCCCGGGGCGGAGTTGGAGCGACTGGTCGACATCATGCGGCGGCTGCGCGCTGAAGGCGGCTGCCCGTGGGATCGCGAACAGGACCTCCGCTCGCTGCGGCCCTACCTCCTGGAAGAAGCCTTCGAGGTCCTGGAGGAGATGGACCGGGTGGCCTACGGCGGCTCCTGGCGGACCTTCTGCGAAGAGCTGGGAGATCTGCTTTTCCAGATTGTCTTCCATGCCCAGCTCGCCTCGGAGCTGGGGGAGTTCTCCCTGGCCGACGTGGCGAAGGCCATTGGCGACAAGCTGGTCAGCCGGCATCCCCATGTCTTCGGCGACGGCCAGCGCCTGGAGGGCGCCGAGCAGGTCCTGGACAACTGGGCCAAGCTCAAGGCCGCGGAGAAGAAGCGCAAGACGGGCCGGGAGGGCTCGGTGCTGGACGGCGTCCCCGTCGCCGCCCCGGCGCTGATGCGGGCCGAGCGGCTCTCCGAGAAGGCCAGCCGCATCGGCTTCGACTGGCCGGACGTCGCCAGCGTGCGCGCCAAGCTGACAGAGGAGCTGGGCGAGCTGGACGAGGCCATCGCCGCGAATGATCGGGACGCCATCGAGCACGAGCTGGGGGACGTGCTGTTCTCGCTCGCCAACCTCGCGCGCTTCGTCGGAGCCCCGGCCGAGGACGCGCTGCGCATGGCCATCCGCCGCTTCACCGCCCGCTTCCAGCACATCGAGTCCGCCCTGCGCGCCGAGGGTGTCGCCCTGGGGGATGCCACCCTGGAGCACATGGAGCGCCACTGGCAGGACGCCAAGGCGCGCGAAAAGGCCCTGCCGTCTCCGACCTGGGTTCCTCGCGCGCCCGTCACCACGCTGCGGCTAGGTGTGGTGGATCTCCCCGCGCAGCGCGCGTTCTGGGACGCCCTGGCGCCCCGGCTGGGGTGGACCCCTCGTCGGACTCCCGCCGTGGATCAGGCTCTCTATGAAGACGGGGGCCTCCGGATCGCCTTCGAAGCGGCGGGGACGCCCACGACGGGCCTGAGGCTGACCCTGACGGCCCCCTCCACGGCGGCGGTGGAGCGACTCCCCGGCATCCTGGCGGAGATTCAGGGGGGCCGGCTGATCCAGCACCAGGCCGGCCGACTCACCTTTGAGGATCCATCAGGGCTGGTGTGGGAATATACGACTTCGGTAGAGTGATTTTCCTCGCAGGTGCCCTCGGCGGGGCGTCCAGAGCCCGGAAATCCCGGCTGGAGGCCCACACCCGCCTTGACGCCCGCGAGGCGTCGCAGTAAGGACGGCCCCTCTTTTAGCCTGCCATTACCGCTGGAGATTTCTCTTGGCCAACACCAAGTCCGCAGAGAAGCGTCACCGTCAGTCCCTGAAGCGCCGTGCGCGCAACGTCACCGTGCGCGGTGAGGTGAAGACCGCCGTCAAGTCCGCTCGCGAGGCGCTCGGCAGCAAGGATGGGGCGAAGCTGACGGACGCCATCAAGTCGGCCTCCAAGGCGCTGAGCAAGGCCGCCACCAAGGGCGTGCTGCACAAGCGCACCGCTTCCCGCCGTATCTCGCGTCTCGCGAAGGCCGCCACCAAGGCCGCCCGCGCGCAGGCCTAGTCGAAGCCCTGGGGCCACCTCGCGTGGCCCTGCTTCATCCGTGCAGGCTGCCGGGAGGAGGCTCGTGCCTCCTCACCAGGCGCCCGCGAGTCTGTCGTACCCGTCCCGCATCAAGACCTCCGCGAGGCGCTCGAGCGCGACCTGCCGGTTCGCCTCCGCCTCCAGGATGTCTCCGCTCCCCAGCACATAGTCCTCCGTGCCGAAGACCTCCGTCTGCTTGAGGACCTGTCCGTCCTTCACCACACGGAGCTGGGCCCGAGCGGAGACGCGGAAGAAGAAGCCCGGGCTGGTGCGCTTGCCCACCACGGTGGTGGGGGTGTTCGCCACCGACAGCACCGTGCCCTCCATGCGCGCGTCGCAGGACTCCGCGCTGCCCAGCCGCCCCACGCGGATCAGCTCCTGCCGCAGGAAGCGCGTGAAGACTGTTTCCAGCGTGGGCTCGGGTGTGGCGTTGACGAAGACGGGCGCGCAGAGGGACGTCACGCCGGCCGGCAGCCCGTCTCCACGAGGCGTCAGGCGGTAGCCACAGCCCGCGGCCGCCCACATTCCCACCACCACGCCAATCCAAAGGCGCCGGGAGCTCACAGCGCAGGGTCGCGACATGCGCGGCACCCTACCCGGCCCGATCCGCCCGTCAAGCCAGAGGGCCGCCGTCGCGCATCGACGGAGGCGGCGGTGACGCCTCACCGTCGACAGCCACGCCGCGCACCCGCAGGGCCTCCGCCAACGACGTCCACGCCGCTAGCAGCCGCGTGTCCCGGGATGAACCCCGCCGCGCCAGTCCCAAGGGCCAGCGTACCGTCGGCCCCTGCCGAGGCACCAGGACGAGCCCGTGTGAGCGGCACGTCAACGCCAGCAGGACGCCCAGCGCCGCCATGCCCAACCCCAGCACCTTCAGCGCGATGGGCTGCGCCCACAGGCCCAGCAAGGCGAAGACGGTCAGCGCCAGCGCCTCCCGGAAGTAGCGCGACTCCAGCCGCGCCTCCCGCAGCGAGTCCAACTCCACGGGAGGAACCATGACCGACGGGTGCGGCTGATAGGAGAGCCGCGTCCCCTGACCGGAGAGCATGCGCCCTCCTCCCAGGTTCGCGACGAAGAAAGGCTCCCCCGGTGCCGGGCCCCCGGGAAGGGGCGCTTCGGGGAGCACGGCCTCGCAGGCAATGCACCGCGGGCGGCCCGCGAGTTGGGGCCGCCCACATGCACCGCACATGACGAGGACGTCGGTCGGCACCCGGGTCCCCGCTCAGGTGGCGACGAAGTTCACGAGGCGCTTGGGGACGAAGACGAACTTGCGCAGCGTCTTGCCCGCCAGGGCCGCCTGGACCTTCTCATCCGCTTCCGCCGCGGCGCGCACGTCCGCCTCCGCCGCGTCCGCCGCCACGCGAATCTCCGCGCGCAGCTTGCCGTTCACCTGCACGGCGTAGGGGATGACGTCGTCCACCACCAGCGCCGGGTCGAACTCCGGCCAGGCCTGCGCGACGGTGAAGTCCTTGCCGCCATAGGCCTCCGAGATTTCGTCCGCGATGTGCGGCGCGAACGGCGTGAGCACCGCCGCCAGAAGCCGCACGGCCTCCGCCATGGCGGCCTTCTCCGCGGCCGTCTCGGGCGTCCCCTGGGCGTAGAGCGCGTTGACGCCTTCCATGATGCCGGCGATGGCCGTGTTGAAGGACAGGCGCTCGATGGCCTCCCCTACCCGCTTGAGCGTCTTGTGGGCGGCGCGGCGAATCTCCAGCGCCTTGCCCTCGGAGGGTCCGTCATAGGTGGCACCCGCCGTGGCCGCCTGGTGCGTGGCGGCCAGCGTCCAGACGCGCTTGAGGAAGCGGAATACGCCCTCCACCTGGTCATCGGACCAGTCGAAGTCGCGCTCCGGCGGGCCGGCGAACATCACGTAGGCCCGCGCCGTGTCCGCACCGTACTTCTGGACGATGGAGGAAGGCGCCACCACGTTACCCCAGCGCTTGGACATCTTCCGGCCATCCGGACCGTTGACGATGCCCTGGGTGATGAGGCGCGTGACGGGCTCATCCACGGGGCTGAGCCCCAACAGCTTCATCACCCGCGTCCAGAACCGGAAATAGAGCAGGTGCATCACCGCGTGCTCGGGGCCCCCCACGTAGATATCCACGGGCAGGAAGCGCTGGGCCTCCTTCGGGTCGAACGGCGCGGCGTCGTAGTGCGGCGACAGGTAGCGCGCGAAGTACCAGCAGGAGTCGACGAAGGTGTCCATCGTCTCCGTCTCGCGCCGAGCGGGCCCGCCGCACTTCGGACAGGTGGTGTTGACCCACGAGGCGACCTTCGCCAGCGGCGGCTCGCCCTTGCCGGTGAGCACCGCCTGGGTGTCAATCTCCGGCAGGCGCACGGGCAGCTGGTCCAAAGGCACCGGGATGCCGTTGCGGTCCGGGTCGCACTTCTCGCAGTAGACGATGGGGATGGGCGTGCCCCAGTAGCGCTGGCGGCTGAAGCCCCAGTCCTTCTGGCGGTACGTCACCGTCGCCTTGCCCTTGCCGTCCTTCTCCAGCGACGCGGCCATGGCCTGACGCGCCTGCTCGGACGTCTGGCCCGTGTAGGCGCCCGAGTCCTCCAGCACGCCGTACTCCGTATAGGCCGCCTCCAGCTTGTCGCCCGGCGGGAGCTTGTCACCGGACGCGGGCTGGATGACGACCTTCACGGGCAGGCTGTACTTGCGCGCGAAGGCGAAGTCTCGCTCGTCGTGCGCGGGCACGCTCATCACCGCGCCGGTGCCGTAGTCGCTCAGCACGAAGTTGGCGATCCAGATGGGGACCGCCTGTCCGGTGAAGGGATTCTCCGCGTAGGCGCCGGTGAAGACGCCCTCCTTCTCCGTGCCCTCGCCCAGGCGCTCCGTCTTGGACTGGGCGGCCATGCGTTTGGCGAAAGCTTCCACCTCCGCGCGGCGCTCGGGCGTCGTTACCTGGGCCACCAGCTTGTGGTCCGGCGCCAGCACCACGTAGGTGCAGCCGAAGATGGTGTCGATGCGGGTGGTGAACACGCGCAGCGCGGCGTCATGCCCCTGCACGCGGAAGTCGGCCTCGGCGCCGTCCGAGCGGCCAATCCAATTCCGCTGCGCGGCGGTGATGCGGTGGGGCCACTCAGTGAGCGTATCCAGCGAGTCCAACAGGTCCTGCGAGTACCGGGTGATGCGGAACGCCCACTCGGGCATCTCCTTGTCCACCACGGGGGAGTCGCAGCGCTCGCAGACGCCGTCCTTCACCTGCTCGTTGGCGATGACGGTGTGGCAACCGGTACACCAGTTCACCTTGCTGAAGCGGCGATAGACGAGCCCACGCTCCAGCATCTGGATGAAGAACCACTGGTTCCAGCGGTAGTACTCGGGGTCGCTCGTGTTGACCTCGCGCTCCCAGTCGTAGCAGTAGCCCAGGCTCTTCACTTCCTTCTTGAAGGACGCGATGTTCTCCGCCGTGCGCACCGCCGGGTGCACGCCGTCCTTGATGGCCGCGTTCTCGGCCGGCAGGCCGAGCGCATCCCAGCCCAGGGGATGCAGCACGTCGAAGCCCTTCATCCAGAAGTAACGCGCGTACACGTCCCCGAGCAGGTAGTTGCGGACGTGCCCCATGTGCATCTTCCCGCTGGGGTACGGCAGCATCTCGAGCACGTACTTCTTGGGTGCACCGGGGCGTCTGCCTGCCCGGAAGACGCCCGCGTCGTCCCAACGGGTCTGCCACTTACCTTCAATCGCCTGCGGCTCGTAACGCTCGTTCATCGCCATATCTATCGAGTCTCTTAGAGGAGGGACGTGCCCCGGGCAACTAGTCTTGCCGGGACAAATCCGTCCTGAACGGACGGCGGCCCCAGGTCTTCGGCCCTCCAAGGATGACCTCGCCTCCTTGGCCGGTGACGCGCCGCGCCTCCCCAGATGACAGACGTAAATCGCGTGGGCTCCAGCGGCGGGCAAACATTCTCGTCAACCTGCATTCAAAGATTAACATCAAAAGTGAGGATATGCCGTTGACGGCCAATCGTTGACCCGGTGACGATTCCCCTCACCGGCATCCTGCCTTGGGGGGAGCCGTCCATCCGCAGCGAGTGAGGACTGAATGACGCTGAGAAGGGCGTTGATTCCGGGGTGCGTGTTTGCACTCTTCTCGTTGGAAACGCTGGCACAGGACGCGAATATCGCGCCAGCCGTTCCCGAAACACAGACACCAGCGGCACCCGCGCCGCAGCCGGCGCCCATGGCCCCCGCGCCCGCGCCCGCGCCAGTGAGCGGGCGCACGGTGAAGGGCCGCGTCGCCGACCGCCTCACCAATGAGGGACTGCCCCTGGTGCGCGTCATCATCAAGGGCACCACGCAGGGCGTGGAGACGGAGTTGGACGGCACCTTCACCCTGCCCAACGTGCCCGCCCGCGCGGTGACGCTGCTCTTCTCCAGCCAGGACTACGGCGAGCGGGAGGTGCAGATTGGCGCCAACCAGCGCACCGTGGAGGTCGCGCTGGAGAACATCTTCTCGGAGGAGATGGTCGTGGTGGGCCGCGCCAGTGAAGTGGCGCGAAAGAACCTGGCCAACTCGGTCGCCTCGGTGAACGCCGAGGAGATCAACCGCGCCCCCGCCCAGACGGTGGACCAGGCGCTCCAGGGCAAGGTCGCCGGCGCCAACATCCAGAGCAACGGCGGCGCGCCCGGTGGCGGCCTCCAGCTCCGGCTGCGCGGCGTGTCCACCATCAACGGCTCCTCCGCCCCGCTCTACGTCATCGACGGGGTGCTCGTCAGCGACGTGGCCATCGCCTCCGGTGTGTTCGCCGTCACCGAGTCCGTGGCCGGCGCCAACGCGAATCCCACCCAGGACAACCAGGTCAACCGCATCGCGGACATCAACCCCAACGACATCGAGAGCATCGAGGTCCTCAAGGGCGCGTCCGCCGCAGCCATCTACGGATCCAAGGCCGCCAACGGCGTGGTCATCATCAACACCAAGCGGGGCCGCTCCAGCGAGCCGGAGTTCGCGGTGACGCAGCGCCTGGGTATGTACACGCTGGCCAACACGATTGGCACCCGCCGCTTCAACAGCGTGGACGAGGTGCGCGACACGTTCGGCGAGGCCGCGACCCAGTACTACGTGGAGGGTCGCCGGTTCGACCACGAGTCCGCCCTGGCTGGCCGCCGCGACTTGTCCTCGGAGACGCTGGCCAGCGTCAGCGGCGTGACGGGCAACACGAAGTACTTCGCGTCGGCGATGATCAAGAACGACGAAGGCATCATCGCCAACACCGGGTACGAGAAGCAGGCGTTCCGGCTGAACCTGGGCCAGAAGCTGGGTGAGGCGGTGGAGGTCAACGTCGCCACCAACCTGATTCACTCCCTGGGCCAGCGCGGACTGACGAACAACGACAACGCGAGCATCAGCAACTACATGGTGCTGCCGAGCGCGCCGGAGTTCCTCCCGCTGGAGGCCAACTCGGACGGCGTGTACCCGCAGAATCCCTTCCTCTCGAACCGCGCCAACCCGCTGCAGACGGCCGCGCTGGTGAAGAACGACGAGAATGTGTGGCGCTTCATCGGGTCCGGCGACCTGACGTGGCACCTGTGGAAGACAGAGGCCCACCACCTGCGCGTGCTGGCCAACGCGGGCGTGGACCGCTTCCAGCAAGAGAACTCGCTCTTCTTCCCACCCGAGCTGAACTTCGAGCCGCTGGATGACGGTCTTCCGGGCTCGTCGCTCTTCGGCACCAGCCAGGTGCGCAACCTGAACTCCGGCCTGAACCTGGTGCACACCTACAAGCCCACGTCGGGCAGCATCGTGGCGACCACGTCTGGCGGCCTCCAGTTCGAAGAGCGCAACATCGACTCCGTCTACATCGTCAGCAAGAACCTGAACGCGGGTCAGCAGAACGTGGACAGCGGCACCGTGGTCAGCCTGCGGCAGAACCGCTCGCTGGTGAGGGACCGGGGCTACTACGTCCAGGAGGAGGTGCTCATGCTGGACCAGCGGCTGACGCTGGTGGGCGCGCTGCGCGCCGAGCAGAGCAGCGCCAACGGCAACCCCAACGCGCTGTTCCTGTACCCGAAGCTGGCCACGGCGTACCGCATCCCCTCGTTCCACCCGAAGGTGAACGAATTCAAGGTCCGCGCGGCCTACGGCGAGACAGGCAACCTGCCGCTGTACGGCATGAAGTTCAACGGCCTGCGCGCCACCGGCAACATCGCCGGCAGCCCGGGTCTGGTGGGCACCGGCATCGCGGGTGACCCGAACGTCCAGCCAGAGCGGCAGCGCGAGCTTGAGGCCGGCGTGGACGCCCTCCTGTTCGGCGGCGACGTGGTCGCGGAAGTGTCCATCTACCAGCGCAACATCAGCGACCTGCTGCTGCAACGCGCCCTGGCCCCATCCGGTGGCTTCGCCACCCAGATCTTCAACGGCGGCTCGCTGCGCAACCGTGGCGTCGAGGCCATGCTCCAGGTGACGCCCGTGCGCGGCGGCCTTGAGTGGACCAGCGGCGCCACGTTCGCCCTCAACCGCAGCCGGGTGACGGACCTGCCCGTGCCCGCGTTCCTCGCCGGCGGGTTCGGCACCGGCCTGGGCGCCTTCCGCATTGAGGAAGGAGCGACGGCGACACAGATTGTCGGTAACGACGGCGTCGACGAGAACGGCCGCCCGATTGTCCGGAAGATTGGCGACACCGAGCCCACCTTCCGCATGTCCTTCACCAACAGCCTCAAGTACCGGGACTTCAGCCTGTCCTTCCTGTTCGACTGGCAGCAGGGCAGCGACGTCATCAACCTGACGCGCTACCTCTACGACGACGCCGGCACGTCACCCGACTTCACGACGGGAGGTCGCGAGCGGCTCGTCCGGCAACGAACGCACGCGAGCGCCTACTTGGAAGACGCCAGCTTCCTCAAGCTGCGTGAGGTGACCTTCATGTACCAACTGCCCAAGAACTGGGTGTCCATGGTTCCCGCGGTGAAGTCCGCCCGGCTCAGTCTGAGCGGACGCAACCTCCTCATGTTCACCGGCTACTCCGGGTTGGATCCGGAGGTGAGCAACTTCGGCAACCAGGCCATCGCCCGCAACGTGGACGTGGCCCCCTTCCCTCCCAGCCGCAGTTTCTGGACCTCCATCGACGTCGGGTTCTGAGCCATGACCATCCAACTGACCAAGAAGACCTTCGTGGGGCTCTTCGCTGTCCTGGGCCTGAGCGGCTGCGGGAGCATGGACGTCCCGGACCTGAACAACCCCAGCCTCGATGACTTCCGTGAGCGGCCCACGCGTCCCGCGGTGCTCACCGCCGCCACGGGCCTGCTCGTCGGCCACCGCGCTGGCGTCGCCGCGCCCAACGGCTACGTGGCCCAGCTCGGCATCATCGGACGTGAGGCTTACGTCTTCGACCCCTCGGACCCGCGCTCCGTCAACGAACTGCTGGGCCCTACCCTGGACCCCGGCGGCCCGGCGTTCGGTGGCAATCACTGGACCAACCCCTACCTGAACATCCGCAACGCCAACGCGCTGCTGGACTCCCTGGACAAGGTCCCCAATACGCCCGACACCGACAAGGAAGGCCTCCGCGGCTTCGCGAAGACGATTCAAGCCCTGGACTTCCTCGTGGTCATCAACACGCGGGACACCCATGGAGCGCCCATCGACGTCAACCTACCCGTCGGGCAACTCGCCCCCATTGTCGGCAAGGAGGCTGTGTTCGAGCGCATCGCCGCGCTGCTCAACGAGGGCCATGCCCACCTGGCGAACGCGGGGGACGCCTTCCCCTTCCAGCTCAGCCCGGGCTTCGCCGGATTCAACACGCCCACGACGTTCCAGCAGTTCAACCGCGCGCTCGCCGCGCGGGTGGCGGTGTACCGCGGACGCTACGCCGAGGCGCTCACCGCCCTGAGCCAGTCCTTCCTCAATCAGAACGCACCGTTGGACCAGGGCGTCTTCCACGCCTATGGGACGAACTCCGGCGACACCGACAACGGCCTCATCAGCGTCAACGTCTACGCCCACCCGTCGAACGTCACCGACGCGGAGCTCCAGGAGGACGGCACCGTGGATGACCGCGTCAACCGGAAGCTCACGCGCTTGGCCGAGGCCAAGACCGAGGCGGGCGGAAAGCTGCGAACGGAGTGGCGCTTCCGCATCTACCCCTCGAACAACTCCCCCGTGCCCATCATCCGCAACGAGGAGCTCATCCTCCTGCGCGCGGAGGCCAACATCGGTGAGAGGAACTTCGGACCTGCCGCGGACGACCTCAACTTCATCCGCACCACCTCTGGCCGGCTGCCCCCGAAGCTGGACATCACCGAGGACAACGCGCTGGACGAACTGCTGAAGCAGAAGCGGTTCTCACTCCTGTTCGAAGGCGGCCACCGTTGGATTGACCTGCGGCGCTACGGGCGACTCGACACGCTCCCGCGCGAGATTGATGCCGAAATCGCGCCCCACGAGCGCTTCCCCATCCCCGCGGCGGAGATGGACGCGCGGCAGTAGGCGCTCTTCGCAGTCCCTGAAGCTCCAGGTGCGCGGCAGTCGGGCGTGCACCTGGAGCGCGGGCGCTCAGCCGCCCTGCTTCAACCCGGCCCGTTCGGCGACGAGCGCCCCCAGCGCGGACCAGTCCAAGTCGCCATGGCCCTGCGCGACGCCTCCCAGGAGCTGGTCCTTCACCAGGCTGGCCAGCGGCATGGGCACCTCTGCGGTGCGCGCCGCGCCCAGGACGAGCTCCACGTCCTTGAGCCCCAGCCTCATCTTGAAGCCCGCCGGGCTGTACTTCTCCTCCGCGATGAGCTGCGCGTACCCCTCGAAGATGGGCGAGCGCGCGAAGACGGACTGGAAGACCTCCAGGAACACCTTCGGCTCGATGCCGGACTTGCGCGTCAGGGCGAAGGACTCGGCGAGCGCCTCCATCATCGACGCGATGAGGAAGTTGCCCGACAGCTTCACGACGTTGGCCGCCGGGGCACTGTCCCCCAACACGGTGAGGCCGCGCCCCAGCGCCTCCAGCAGCGGGCGGCAGCGGTCCACGTCCTGCTTCGGGCCGGCGGCCACCACCCACAGCTGCTTCGATGCCGCCGCGGTGGGACGGCCGAACACCGGCGCGGAGAGATACCGCTGACCGGCGCTCGCATGCGTCTCCGCCAGCCGTTCGGAAAGCGCCACGGAGAGCGTGCTCGACGAGATGTGAACGGCCCCTGGCGCCAGGCCCGCCTGGAGTCCGTCCTGACCGAACACCGCCGACGTCACCGCCGCATCGTCCGCCAGCATGCTGAAGACGACCTCCGCGCCGCGCGCCACCTCCGCGGGGCTGCGGGCGACGCGTGCCCCCTTCTCCTTCAACGGCGCGGCCTTGGACTCGGTGCGGTTCCACACCGTCAGCTCGTGCCCCGCGGCCACCAGGCTCGCCGCCATGGGCAGTCCCATGTTGCCCAGGCCAATGAATCCCACCTTCATGCGCGTCTCCTCCCGAAAGCGGCCCGGATAATCCGCGCCCAGGAGCCCCACCACCGCAAAGCACGCGCACGTCCAGGAACGAACGCGGCGCGACCTACTCCGGCCGGTCCTCGGAGACGTCCAGGCGCTCGAAGGCGTGGCCCAGCGCCATGATGCCCAGCCACACCTCCCCCACCAGCACCGCCGCCGCGACGAAGCCCGCCACGGGCAGGGCCCAGGGGCCCAGCAGCGTCGACGCGGGGAGGCCCACCACGAGCGCCACCAGCCCCGCGGGGATCAGCCCCACCAGCATCACCACCAGCGTGCCCACGACGGCCAGCAGGCGCTGGCCCATCGCCTCGATGCCGCGCGCCCGCTCGCCCGTGTCCGCCGGCACCCACGAAGGAAAGAGGACCACCGCGGCGTTCTGCACGAAGAGGCCCGACAGCGACACGGCCGGGAGCAGGAACGCCAGCGCCACCCCTCCTGGCCACCACCAACCGCCCAGGCGCGACGCCTCCACGCCCGGCCCCAGGACGAGCGCCACCGCCAACAGCGCGAGCTGGAACGAGGCCAGGGCCAGCGAGGACGCCGCCAACTGCGCGCTCACCACCTGCCGTCCCGTCAGGGGCATGGCGCGCAGCAGGTCCAGCTTGGGGAGGTCCATCCGCAGGTCCATGCGGAAGGCGCTCGGCCCCACCACCGTCAGCATCACCGACAACGTCAGCGCCACCGGCCCGAGCACCCGCCGCGTGTCCGTGAACAGACGCGTGTCGCCCATCATCGCCGCGATGGCACCGCCCAGGATGATGAAGGCGAGGAACACGGCGAACCCGCCGCCCATCCGCTTGCGTGCAATCAGGTTCTTCCAGATGAGCGCCACCTCCGGACGGCCGCGGGGCAAGAGCCGGAACGGCGGGCGGCGCAACGTGAGCGAGCCCACACGTGTCATCCGCCCCGAGGCCCGCAGCATGCGCTCCCGTGAGCGGGACTCCGCGCGCACCACCGCCGTCTCCTCGAACGGGACTTCGGCCCAGAGCACCCAGCCGTAGTGCGCCACCATCAGCGCCAACACCGGTGGCAGGGCCCGCAGGAAGTCGCCCACGCTCCGCGCCAGCGCGGGCGCCACCAGCAGCCGGCCCGGCCACAACACGGCCTCCACGCCGGATGACGCCATCAGCGCCTGCAACCACGCGCG
The DNA here is from genome assembly GCF_013372585.1 of Myxococcus sp. AM010. Taxonomy (NCBI): domain Bacteria; kingdom Pseudomonadati; phylum Myxococcota; class Myxococcia; order Myxococcales; family Myxococcaceae; genus Myxococcus; species Myxococcus sp. AM010. Next base: position 11,591 of record NZ_JABXEO010000039.1, on the reverse strand, counting down.
AAGCGCGCGGCCTGACGACAGGTCCTCGGGCACCGGGTGCTCACGCAGCGAGGTGAGCACCGCCAGCGCCACGAGCGCCAGGACGCCGCCCACCGCGCCCCAACGGACCACCTGGCCCCAAAGGCCCCACGCCGCCAGCCGCGTGCGCACGAAGGACGCCGCCGTCGAGTGCAGATAGAGGGTGCCCAATGCCAGACACGCCCCCACGAAGAAGAGGACGGGCTGCGGGCTGAGGGTCCGCCCGAGGAACAGCGTGGCGAACAGCGCGCCCAGGGACGTGCCCAGGAGCCCACGCACCAGCTTGTATTGCAGCAGGGCCCTGCGAGGGACAGGCGCGGGGAAGAGCTGCACCACCTCCGTCTCCGTGAAGCTCAGCGACGGCCGGTCCCTGCCCAGCGCCCACGCGGCGAACAGCGTCCCCAGCGCGGAGCCGACCAGCGACAGCTCGGCGAACAGGCGCACGCCCTCGGACACCGGGCCCACCGGCCCACGGAAGTCCAGGCGCCGGAAGAAGACGGAATAGAGATACGCCGCGCCCACCAGCGCGCCCAGGAGGTAGCGCGGCTTGCGCAGCCGCTCCAGTTGCCGCCGGACGCGGTTGCGCCATGTCGCGGCCCAGAGGAAGGCCACCGCCCGAGGGAAGCTCACGGCGCCTGCGTCCCCGAACTGGTGATGCGAACGAAGAGCTCCTCCAGCGAGGCGTGCTCCCCTTCCGCGCCGCTCAGCCGCCCGCGGATGTCGTCCAGGCTGCCCAGCGCCATGGCCTTGCCTCCGGCGATGACGAGCAGCCGGGGGCACAACTCCTCCACCAGCGGCAGCAGATGCGAGGACAGCACCAGGGACGCGCCCTCCTCCGCCCGGCGCCGCAGCGACGCCTTCATCCGCCGGATGCCGATGGGGTCCAGGCCGGTGAGTGGCTCGTCCAGGAGGATGAGCTTCGGCGAGTGCAGGAAGCCACAGGCGATGGACAGCTTCTGCTTCATGCCTCGCGACAGCTCGCCCGGCAGGGACTTCTCCTTGCCCGTCAGCTCCATCTCCTCCAGCAGCGCGCGCCCCCGCTCCTCCCAGTCCTCCACGCCATAAAGCCGCGCCGTGAAGTTCAGGTGCTCCCACACCGTGAGGTATTCGAAGAAGCGCGGCTCGTCCGGCAGGAAGGCCAGCGCGCGCTTCGCGTCTACCGGCGTGCGCGACAAGTCATGCCCCGCGACCAGGATGCGGCCCGAGCTGGGCGGCAGGATGCCCGCCAGGCACCGCAACGTGGACGTCTTCCCCGCGCCGTTGGGCCCCACCAGCCCGAGCACCTCGCCGGGCGCCACCTCGAAGGCCAGCCCCTGCACGGCCTTCACCTCGCCATACGTCTTCTCCAGGCCCTCCACCCGCAGGACGGAATCCATTCGTGCGCGCTCGCCTTCAGTCCAGCTTCAGCAGGTCCCGAACGGTATCCAGCACGACCTTCGCCTGCACGGGTTTCACCAGGTACGCGCTGGCGCCCAGCTTCATCGCGCGCTCCCGGTCCGCCGCCGCGCCCTCCGTGGTGACGACGATGATGGGGACGTTCCGGTACTCGGTCGCCTGCCGGATGTGGCTGATGAGCTTCAGCCCGTCCATCAGCGGCATGTTGATGTCCGTGAGCACCAGGTCGAAGCGGCCCTGCGTCAGCTTCTTCAAGCCCTCGGCGCCGTCCTGCGCCTCGGTACACACCACGCCGGACAGGCGCTGCAGCGCGTACATGATGCTGCGCCGCATGGCCTGCGAGTCATCCACCACCAAGGCTCGAATCTGCTGCGTCATGGGCCGCGGACGTTAGCACCCGTGCGGCCAGGGCCGGAGTTTCAGCGCCGCCGCCGCGCCAGGGCCGCGAGCGCCGGGCCGATGTCACCCAGTGGAATCACCCGCTTCACCGCCCCGGTGGCGATGGCCTCGCCCGGCATGCCGAACACCACCGAGGTCTCCTCCGACTGCGCCCAGACCTCGCCGCCCGCGCGGTGCACCTCGCGCGCGCCCTCCGCGCCGTCCGCGCCCATGCCTGTCAGCACCACCCCCAGGGCCTTGGCGCCCAGCACCTGCGCCATGCTGGCGAAGAGGCGGTCCACGCTGGGCGCGTACTTGTCCACGGGCGTGGACGGCGGCGTGTGCAGCTCCAGCCGGGAGCCCCGCTCCGCCACCACCATGTGCCGCCCTCCCGGAGCGATGTACACATGCCCGGGCTCCACCAGGTCTCCGTCACGGGCCTCCGTCACGGTGAAGGGGCCGATGCGGTCCAACCGGTCCGCGAAGGCGCGGGTGAACTGCGGCGGCATGTGCTGGCAGACCAACACGCACGGCGTGGGCTCCACGGCCAGCCCCTCCAGCACCCGCTGCACCGCCGGGGGGCCGCCCGTGGAGGCGCCCACGGCCACCACCAGCGGCGGCTCACCCGCCACCGTCATGGCGCGAGCCCCTGGCGCCGCGTGCCGGTAGCCGGGGCGCACGTGCCGCGCCGCCCGGACCTTCTCCAGCAGCTCCACCCGAAGCGCCTCCATGGCGTCGAAGGTCGGGTGCTGCGGCTTGGCGATGAAGTCGAACGCCCCCAGCTCCAGCGCCTTGAAGACGTCCGAGCGGTGCGAATAGCTGGAGATGACGATGACGGGCGTGGGCGCCGTGCGCATCAGCAGACGGAGGAACGTGTAGCCCCCGAGCTTCGGCATCTCCAGGTCCAACGTCACCACGTCCGGCTTCAGGTCCACGACCTTCTTCAGCCCCTCTTCGCCATCCGCCGCGCGGTCCACCACTCGCACGTCCGGCTCCGACTCCAGCATCGTGGAGAGGGTGCGCCGGTTGTGGGCCGAGTCGTCAATGACGAGTACGGAGATGACGTCCTTGCTGCTCATCGACGCGCTCCTTCGTCCAGCTCCGGCCTCCGGTACACCAGGTCCCCGCGCAGGTGAACGAACTCGAAGTCCGAGCCCAGGTTCAGCAGGTTCTCTGAGTGTCCCAGTAGCAGGTGCCCCCCTGGCACCAGCCGGTCCCGAACGATGCCCAGGAACTTCCGGCGCGCCGCCAGGTCGAAGTAGATGAGCACGTTGCGGCAGAACACCACGTCCATGCGGGGCACCAGTTGGCTCCCCACCTCGTCCAGCAGGTTGTGGTGGCCAAAGGACACCCAGGCGCGCACTTCGTCCCGGACGCGCACGCGGTTGTTGCCCAGCGAAACGAAGTGGCGCTCCAGCAACTCCGGCGAGGTGGCGCGCAGCGCGGAGGGCCCGTACTCCGCTCGCCGCGCCATGGCCAGCACGCGCCGGGAGATGTCCGTGCCCAGGACCTCCACGTCCCAGTCGTCGAAGCGGCGGCTGTCCTTGAGGAGCATCGCCAGCGTGTAGGCCTCCTCCCCGGATGAGCACCCCGCGGACCACACCCGGAGCCGCCGCAGCCGCGCGTTGCGCTGCTCCACCACCGGGAGCAGCTCGTCCGTGAAGGCCTTGAGCTGCGTGGGCTCGCGGAAGAAGTACGTCTCGTGGGTGGTGAGGGATTCGACGGCCGCCTCCAGCTCGGCGTGCCGGTTGGCGTCGTAGCGCAGGTAGCGGTGGTACGCGCCGTAGTCCGGCAGCCCCAGCAGCTCCAGCCGGGGCCACAGCCGGCGCTCCATCACGAACTTCATGTCCTCGTGCACCAGGATGCCGCAGTGCGAGTACACGTGGTCCCGGAGGAGACGGAACTCCTCCGCTGACATCTCCGGACGTCCGTCGTCGAAGCGCGCCATGGAGGCCTCTCAGCGCCGGAGCAGGCGCTCCACGGCGTCGGTGAGGGCTCGCAGCGCCAGGGCGTCCGACTCCGCCTCCAGCGCCTCCCGGGCGGCGGACAGACACTCCGGCCCCGCCGAATCTCCCAGCACCCGCGCCGCCGCCGCGCGGACATCCCAGCGCGCATGACGCAGCAGGGACAGCGCCATCGTCACCCCGGCTGACGACTCCGCCCCCGCCGCCAGCGCCGCCTTCACCACCTCCACGTCCGGATGGCCCGCGGCCTCCCGCAACACCCCTGGGCCCGCCGCGCCCAGCCGCGCCAGGGCCCGCACCGCGGCCACCGCCAACGCGCCGTCCGCGTCCCGCGTCAGCGCCACCAGGTCCGGCACCCGGTCCAACGCACCGCAGTCCCCCGCCGCCTCCACCGCGGCCACCCGCACGGAGGGGTCCTCGTCCCTCAGCACCGGTGACAGCAGCGCGCCCACGTCCAGCCCGCCCAGCCGCGCCAGGGCCCGCGTGCCCGCGATGCGCACCGGCACGGACTCATCCGCGAGCGCCGCGCGCACCCACTCCCGGCCGACGTCACCCTCCAGCTCACACGCCGCCACCACCGCCGCCGCGCGCCACCGAGGCTCTTCGTCCCGCGCCAGCCGCTTCAACGTGGGCAGGGCCGGCACGCCGCCCACCCGGGCCAGGGCGGCGACCGCCGCGGGCGTGGCCCTGCGCGCCACCGCGTCCTCCAACGCCGCCAGCACCGCCGGCCGACACGACTCCGCCAGCCCGGCCAGGGAGCGCGTCGCCGCTCCCACGAGGGACGGCTCTTCCAGAAGGGCCACGAGCGGCGGCACCGCCAAGGCCGCGCCCGTGCGCCCCAAGGCCCGCACCACCACCGCGCGGAGCTCGTCCTCCACCCACTCCAGCAACGCGCACAGCGGCGCCACCGCCGAGGCGTCGACCAGGTCCACCAGCGCTTCGGCCGCGGCGGCCCGCGCCGGTAGCGACAGGTCCTGCAGGCCCTGGAGCAAGGTGCGCCCGCCATCCGGCCCCAGCCTGCCCAGCGTGTGCAGCACCTCACGCAGGAGCCGCGCCTCGCGCGCGCACTCCGCCACGGGCACGGCCAGCGCCGCATCACCCAGCGAGGCCACCGCCACCAGCGAGCCCGCGCGCACCAGGACGTCCTGGGACGCCAGCGCCTCGGCCAGTCGCGGCGTCACGCCGGGCAGGGGCAAGAGCGCTTCACGCACCACCGCTTCGAAGTCCCCGCGTCGCGCACCGTCGGCTCGCGCGGCCTGGGTCCCCAGCGCGGACAGCGCCGCCTCTCGCACCGAGCGCAGCTCCGACGTGAGGCCCAGGCAGATGCGCGCCGTGGCGTCCGCCTCCGGAATGAGGCCCAGCATCCGGTAGGCGCTCCGCTGAAGCCGAGGGTCCTCCAGCAAGGCCTTTACCACCGGCAGGGGCGCCGCATGTTGAAGGAGCGTCAGCCCTTCCAGGGCGGACAGGCGAAGCAGCGGCTCCGGCTCCGCCAGCAGCGACTCCAGCGCGGCGGCGGCCTGCGCGCCGCCGATGCGCCCCAGTGCCTCCGCCGCGGACACGCGCACGTTGAGGTCCGCGTCCGAGAGCGACCGCACCAGCGGGACCTCCGCATCGCGATGCCCCAGCTGTCCGAGGATGTCCGCGGCGAACTTGCGCTGGTCCGGGTCTGGATGGGCCAGCAGGCCCATCAGCGGGCCCAACGCGGCACCGCCCAGCCCCGCGAGCGCCTCCGCCGCCGCGTTCCGAGCCCCCGTCTCTCCTCGCTCCCCCAGCACGGAGATGAGCCGGGCCGCGAGCTCGCTCGATGCGGGCATCCGCTTGAGGGCCTCCGCCGCGACGTGGCGCACGCGCCAGCTCTCGTCATGCAAGCCGACGACGAGAATCTCCAGAACGCCCGCCGCGCACGGGTCCAGCGACTGGAGCGCGAGGTAGCGCGCCTCTTCGGCGACCGGGGGCTCGGCGTGGGGGCTCATGTGTCGAAGACCTGGTCAGAGCCTGGCTGGAGATAGAACCAGAGGGCGTAGGCCCCCAGGGCCGTGCCCAGCGGAACGTTGGGAATGGCGAGGATGCCCAGCACCAGGGTCAGCGTCCTCGACCAGGCCTTGCGGTTCAGCAACCCGAAGCCGGTGATGACACCTGGCAGCCCCAGCAGCGCGAGGCACCCGCCCACGCCCATGCCCACGGCGACAATCAGCGCCCGCTCCTCGGGCTTCGCGCCTGGCAACAGCCCGCCCATCGCCCCGAGGAACAGCATCACGCCCACGGCGACGAGCACCGACAGCCCGTTGATGGCGATGAAGAGGATGCCGAGGATTCTACGGTGCTGCTCCAGTCCTTGATGGCCCACTGCAATCCCCCAGGTGTGTGCCTACGTCGTGTTCCTTGAAGACTCGCGCTCCAACTCCACGCGCAGCAAGGCCTTGAGGTCCAGCAGCAGCCGGAGCCGGTCTGGTGGCCCGCAGACGCCAACGACGAAGGGCGTGTGTCCGGCCACCACCAGCGCGGGCGCGGGCTTGATGTCACCGCGCCGCACGCGCAGCACCTCCGCCACCCGGTCCACCTTCACCGCCATGCGCCGCGTGCCCAGCTTGCAGACCAGCAGCCGCGTCTTCGGCGTCTGGGGGCCCGGTGCCCCCATGAGCCTGCTCCGCAGGTCCACCACGGGAAGGATGAGGCCACGCAGGTGGAGCACGCCCTCCACGAACGCCGGGGCGTGCGGGATGGAGGTGATGCGCTGGAGCGGGAGGATTTCCTCCACCCGCATGATGTCCAACACGTACTCCTCCGCGCCGATGAAGAAGGCACAGAGCTGCACCACCGTGTCCGCGGCCGAGGCCGCTTCATCCGGGAGCGCGTGAGGACGCCGCGGCAGCAGGTTGACGGAGTCCTTCATGAGGCGAGCGCCTGTTCCGCGTCCAAGAGGATGTAGAGCATGGGGCCTCGCCGGCCCATGCCCACCACGCAATCCCTGTCACCCGCGCGCATCCCCGGCGGCGGTGCCTCCAGCATGGACGGCTTGAGCTTCACCACGCCCACCACCCCATCCACCCACACTCCCGCGGGCCCTGACTCCGTGCGCAGCACGAGGATGCGAGCGCTCCGGGGCGGAGCAGGCGCGTCGGGCCCGGCGACCAGGGGCGCCCGTTCCGCCAGCCGCAACCGCATCTTGACGTCGTACACGGGCAGCAGCTCGCCGCGCAGGTTCATCACGCCCAGGAGCTGGGGCTCGGCCCGGGGAATCTCCGTCAGCGGCGGAACCTTGGAGATTTCACGCACCCCTCGGATGGGGACCGCGTAGCACTCCCCTTCCAGGCGGAAGGCCAGGTACTCCTCGGGCACCTCCTCGGGGACCAAGGGCAATACGCCGTCGCTGCCCGCCGCGAAATCCTGGAGCCCGGAGACGTCCTCGTCAGGACGGTAGAAGAAGTCGTCGAGCAGCTCCGAGAACCGGGACACAGCCACGCAGGATAGCAGCCGGCGCGCCCGTCCGCAGCGAGGGTCAGGCGCGACGCCGCTCCACGGCCATGCCCTCTTCCAGGAGCGCCGCCACGTCCAGCACCAGGACGGTGCGCCGGTTGCCCAGGTCGGTGGCGCCGGAGATGCCCCGGACGGACTGGAGCCGGCCCCCCAGGGGCTTGGTGACGATGTCCTGCTGGCCGTGCAGCTCGTCCACGGCGATTCCCAGGCGCTCTTGGGCCAGGCCCACCACCACCACGAAGTGGCGGCTCACCGGACGCTCCGGCAGGGCGAACATGCGCGCCAGCCGCACGAAGGGCAGCGTCTGGCCGCGAAGGTCCAGGACCTCGCGCCGCTCCACGGTGCGGATTTCCCTGGGCTGGACGGAGATGATTTCCAGCACGCTGTTGAGCGGCACCGCGTAGGTGCGGCCACTGACGCCCACCAGCAGCGCGCGGATGATGGCCAGCGTGACGGGGAGCGTGAGGTGGAAGGCGGTGCCCCGTCCGCGCTCGCTCCACACGTCGATGATGCCCGACAGGTTGCCCAGGTTGTTCTTCACCACGTCCAGCCCGACGCCCCGGCCGGAGAGCTCGGACACGCTGCGGGCGGTGGAGAAGCCGGGCTGGAAGATGAGGTTGAGCAGCTCCCGCCGGCTCAGCTCCTGGGCCTGGGCGAAGGTGATGACGCCTCGCGTGATGGCCACCTCGCGCACGCGCACCTCGTCGATGCCGGCGCCGTCGTCACTCACCTCGATGACGACGTGGTTGCCCTTCTGCTCGGCGCGCAGGCCCACCACCGCGCGGCGGGGCTTGCCTGCGGCCAGACGGGCGTCGGGGGACTCGACGCCGTGGTCGATGGCGTTGCGGATGAGGTGCATCAGCGGGTCGCTGAGCTCCTCGACGATGAGCTTGTCCAGCTCCACCTCGCCGCCGCTGATGGCGAGCTCGATTTCCTTCCCCGCCTCGCGGGTGCTGCGGCGCACCAGCCGCGCCAGCTTGTCGAACACCTGGCCGACGGGGACCATCCGCGCTTCGAGGAGTCCTTCCTGGAGGGCCTCCAGCTTGCGCTCCAGGCCTCGTGTCTCGCGCGCCAGCTCCTGGCCGAACAGCTTGGAGAGCGCCACCGCGCCATCCTGCCTCGCGGACTCCGCGAGCCGCTGGAGGTTGGCCTTGATGAGCAGCAGCTCGCCCACCATGTTGATGAGGCCATCCAGGCGCCCGATGTCCACGCGCACCGTCTGCGTCAGGGAGCGCAGCGACGTGTCCGCCGTCAGCGTCGCCTGGGGACTCACGGGGGCCTTGGCCGGTGGCGCTGGGGCCACCGAGAGCCCCTTGGGTGAGGCCTTGGCGGCGCCCTGGAGGTAGGCGACGACCGGCACGCTGGAGGGCCCAGGCACGTGCGTCGGTGGAGGCGCGCCGCCAGCATCGGCGGGCAGGTCGGCGTCCGACGTGGGCCATTCCAGGGGCCCGGATTCCGTGTCTTCCGACACTCGCGGAAGCAGCGGCTGCGGCGCCTCGGGAGGCATCGCGGCGGGCGTTACGCGCACACCCTTCTTCTTCTTGCCGCCGCCCTTGGGCGACGTCGAGCGCCCCGCCGCGGCGGGTTGCGCGGCCTGAAGCAGCGCGCTCGTCGCAGCCGCCGCGGCCGGTCGCACCGTCAGCGCGGACAGCTCCGCGGGCGTCCCCTTCAACCCCGTCTCCAGGGACGCCTGGTCGACCTGCGCACCGAAAATCAGGTCGAACGCGATGCCATGCGCGCCACCCGGCTGCGCGGACGGCAGCGTGCTGATGACCTCGCCCAGGGGCTTGAGCCTCGCGTTGAGCTCCGCCAGCCCCTTGTCGAAGTCGGACAAATCAAAGGCGGCCCGCACGCGCCACAGCGCCACGCCCCTCCGCACGTTCTCCCGCAGCCGGTGTTCCTCGTACTCCGTGAAGACGGAGCGGACCTGCGCCTCCAGCTCCAACCGGTCCAGCGGATCGTCCTCCGCGACCTCCGCCGGAGCGGCCATCGACGCCATCCGCGCGGCCATCGTCTCCACACGAGCCGACAGGCCTTCGCTCTCCGTGCCACGAGCGGCCTCGCCCAGCAGCGCCTGGAACGCATCCAGGACTTCAATCAGCGCATCCAGGACCGCGCCGTCCAGCAGCAGCTTCCCCAGCCGCAACCGGTCCAGCAGGTCCTCCGTCCCATGCGCCAGCCGGGAGATGCGCTCCTGGCCGAACAGCCCGGACAACCCCTTGAGCGAGTGCGCCGCGCGGAAGATGCCGTTGACCAGGTCCGGATCCGCCTCGTGGCCCCGGCGCTCGTCGAGCGCGAGCAGGTCCCTGGCCAGGGCGTCGAGAATCTCGGTCGCCTCGGCGACGAACTCCGCCAGCGCCTTGCTTCCCGGACTCACGGCAGCTTCAGGTAGCGCCGCAGGAGCGCTTCGAGGCTCCCGGGGATGAAGGGCTTGACCAGATACTCCACGGCGCCCAACGCGAGCCCGCGCTCGCGGTCCTGCTCGCGCCCCTCCGTGGTGATGATGAAGAGCGGCACGTCGCGGTAGTTGGGGTTCTTCTTGACGAAGTTGATGAGCTCCAGCCCGTTGATGTCGGGCATGTTGATGTCGGTGATGATGAGCTCGAAGCGGTGACGCGGCAGCAGCTTCAGGGCCTCGAAGCCGCTCGAGGTCACCACCACCTCGACGCCCTCCACGGCCTCGACCATCGCGGCGATGTACTCGCGCGATGCTTTCGAGTCCTCGACAATCAAGACCTTGACACGCATGTGCGCTCGCCCCGGGCGAGGCATGCTAGCAGAAGGCCCGCCCGCCCGCCGAGCGTCAGCCCTTGCGTGCAGGCAGCGACTTGACGAGTCCCTTGTCCGCCAGGACGGCCACCCGTCCGCCCTTGAACGCGGGCAGGAAGCCCTTCTGGAAAGCCTCTGCCCGCGCGGCGTCCTCCACCTGGCCGCCGGCGGGTACTTCCAGCGCCACGGACTCCACTCGGGCCTTGGACAGCACCCGGCCCGCTTCCGCGAGCGCGTCGTTCAGCGAGCCCGCGTCCAGCCGCTGACGCGCGCCCAGCCCCACGACGAAGATGCGGGGCACCGCCAGCTTCCCGTCCGAGGGCAGCAGCAGCCAGTCATCCTTCGCGCCCGTGAAGAAGCCGGCCTTGAGCACCCGCGAGAGCGAGCCACACAGCCGCCAGTCCACGAAGCCCGCGGAGGACGGCAGGGGTCGGTCATCCTCGGCGATGAACAGGCAGAGCGCGTCCACCCCGCCCAGCGAGTCCAGGCCCTCCAACCCAATATCGTGCGTCGTCGTCTGGCTCACGGCGCGTCCCTCGCGGCTGGCGTCAGCGAATCACGGCTTGTTCAGGGCGACCGCGACGCGGTCCAGGAGCCCGTTGACGAACGCGCTCGATTCTTCGTTGCCGAAGTTCTTGCCCAGCTCCACCGCCTCATTGATGGACACCTTGCGGGGGATATCCGGGCGGTACTTCAGCTCGAAGATGCCCAGTCGCAGCACGTTCCGGTCAATGCGCGACATGCGGTCCAGGCGCCAGTTGTGGCTGTGCCGTTCGATGAGCTGGTCGATTTCGTCCCGGTGGGACTGCACCCCCTCCACCAGCTCCCGGGCGAACTTCACCGCGTCCGGGTCCCGTTTGTCGCTCTCCTCGGCGGCCGACCAGGCCGACTCCAGCGCCTCCGCCGTCGTCGCGGTGGCCATCTCCAACTGATAGAGCGCCTGCAGCGCACGCTCACGTCCCGTTCTTCGCGCGCCCATGGCCTACGCCTTCCTTCCGTCCGTCGCCGACAGCTTCGCGTACAGATTGACCATTTCAATGCAGGCCAGCGTGGCTTCCGCTCCCTTGTTCCCCGCCTTCACGCCCGCCCGGTCGATGGCCTGCTCCACCGTGTCCGTCGTCAGCACGCCGAAGGTCACAGTCGTCGCCGGGGTGGCCGCGGCGGCCTCGAAGGCCACCGCGCCAATGCCCTTGGCGCACTCGCCGGCCACGTAGTCGAAGTGCGGCGTCCCGCCCCGGATGACGGCGCCCAGGGTGATGACGCCCACGTACTGCCGCGTCTCCGTCACGCGTCGGACCAGCCCAGGCAGCTCATACGTTCCGGGGCAGCGGTAAACGTCGATGTCCGCGTCAGCCACGCCGTGGCGCACCAGCGTGTCCACGGCGCCCTTGGCCAGCTCCTCGGTGATGAATCCGTTGAAGCGGGCCACGCAGATGGCGAAGCGGCCCTTGGGGGGTAGAAAGTCACCGTCGAAGTAGCGAGGCATGCCGCGCTTCCTACACCACCCCGGGGCCCGGCGTCGCCTGCTACGGCGTGCCAAACCCCGCGGCCGTGATGGCCGCCGCCGTCAGCCCGCCCCCGCCCCCGGGC
>NZ_JABXEO010000038.1:0-72819 GCF_013372585.1 Myxococcus sp. AM010 | reverse complement strand
CTCCCGCATGCTCCACCCACGGCCCCCACAGCCGCTGCTGCACTCCCTGCGACAAATGCGCCGACCCGTCCGACCGGCGAGTCGCGTGGACCCCCATCCACGCGTCTTGCCAGCGGCTCGCGGTGCGCGCTCACCACTCCCCAGCGGGAGCACGCCTTCCCACAAAGCGCGCCATGGGCCCCCACCCAGGCACACTCCCTCCCGCCGGTCTCGGACGCGCCCGTCTTCCGGGCACGTCAAGTCGAACGGGCCGGCCAACCCCTACACGCCCTCAGTGCATCGCCGTACGTCCATCTCCCGTGTCCGGGGACACGCGCCGCGTCCGGGAAGGACGCTCGAAGTACTCGACGACCAGCCCACCGAAGGGCACCCGCGGGCCATCGGCTCGCGGGTCCTTCATCCGTTGGAGGAGCGCCACCGCGGAGTCCACGGCTTCGTCCACGGCGCGGTTGATGCGCTCGCGCTCCCAATCCCCGCCACCGAGCACCTCGGAGGCATCCACCAGGCAGCGCCGCAGCGCCGCGAATTCGTCATAGAGCGCGCGGGCGCCCCGGTGCGCCGACAGGCGCAGCACCGCGCGCGTGCGGCTCCAGGGGCTGGACTCCTCGCCCGCCAGCGTCCGGCCCAGCTCGCGGATGAAGGGCTCCACCAGGTTGTCCAACTGGGTGGGCGCGCCCTGCGACGCGTCCGAATCGGGCGCCGCCAGCACCATCCGCCGCCACAGCGCGGAGATTCGATCCGGCTGCTGACGGAAGAACCGCGCCAGCACGGCTGCCTTACGTCCACGCTCGCTCATGTCCAGTGCCTTCCGCATCGCGTACGGAGGCCAAAGCAATCCGTCGGCCAACGCCCCTGGGATACGTCTTCCCAGTGAAATCAGCCGTTTGCCTTGAAGGGATGGGGAGGCAGCGGAGCAGGACGCCTGTAGAAACTACAGCCCCCGCCCTGTAGCCCTGGCAGGACGGAAAGGGCGGCGCTCAGTGGAGGGTGGGCTTCGGCGGCCGGCCATGGGGGTCGTCCTCGTCGTCCAGCTCACCCGGAAGGTCGCTGACGGCGCGGTCCGCGGGCGCCTCGCCGTCCTGGGCCTCCAGGTGGGCATCCGTGCCCTGCGAGCCCGCGGGCCAGTCCGGCCAGGTGGAGTCCCCGGCGCTCACGGCGGTGCCCTGGGCCTGGGCCTGCGCGGCCTGGGCGGCCAGCAGGCGCAGCGCGGCGTCCTCCGCGGCATCCTGGGCGGCCATCTCCGCCAGCTTCGCGGCCCGCTGCTGGCGGCGGCGGGCGTAGGCGGCCACGCAGAGGAAGGACGCGCCCAGCCAGACGAGCGCGGAGCTGGTGGTGAGCGGGAGCCAGCCGTAGCGCGCGGCCAGGCCTTCACGCCAGTCCGTCTCCTCCACCAGCAGGGAGGTGCGGAAGGCCTTGCCGAAGGCCGTCTCGAAGGGCTCGCCGCGCGCCACGCCGTCCACCAGCGCGGCCATGGCCTGGGGGCCGAACTTCGCCGACAGGTGCGCGACGAAGGCGGCGCTCTGCGCGTAGGCGATCTCCACGTCCGACGGCACGTCCGGCCAGGCCCGGTCGAGGTGCTCGAAGTGGAAGACGCGCTCCTGGGTGACGGCCCGGAAGAGGGCGGAGTAGTGCGTCAGGGAGTAGCGCTCCCCGGTGACGTACTGCGCGACGCCTTCCTGGAACCAGCGGGGCCACGACGGGGCCAGCTGTCCCAGGGCCACGTGCGCCAGCTCGTGCCGGAGCGTCTGCTGGCCCTCCGGCTCGTGGAGGCTGCGCGCGTCCAGCAGGATGATCTGGTGGGCGGGGTAGGCCAGCGCCACGGCCCAGCCCGGGGGCTTGCCGCCGGGCAGCGCCAGGGCCTCGAACTCCGCGCGGCCCACGCCCAGGCGAACCTCGGTGACGCCCGGCCAGTCCTTGCCGAGGATGGTGCCGAACCTGTCCCGCACGCCTTCAATCTGCCGGGACAGCTCGTGCGCGGCCGCGGTGGCGGCGGCGGTGTGGAGGATGCGGAAGCGCTCCGTCGTCACCTCCCCGCTGACCTGGGGCGGACGCGTCCGGGGCACCAGCGCGGCGTCATTCACCACGTCATGGGCGTGGGTGCCATGAGGGCCGCCCGGCTCCTGGGCCCAGGCCCCGGAGGCGGCGAGCAGCAGGAGCAGGACAGGCAGGTGGCGCATGTGCGGCGGCCTCACGTTCCCACTGACATAACAGCCTCGCCCCAGGTTGCCGCAACCTCACCGCGCGGCGCGGCGCGTCAGGAGTCGCCGTTGGCCTTCTTCTGGGACAGGTAGGCCACGTTGTCCTCGACGCGCGCGTAGTCGCGGTCCGCGAACGTGGGGCTCTTGAAGGTCTCCAGCAGCTTCTGGTGGGCCTCCAACACGGAGCGGACCTGCGACTCGAACTGGGTGCGCTGGCGCTTCAGCTCGTTGATGTCCTCCACCACCTGCACCAGCCGCTGGTGGGCGCCGTGGACAATCTTCTCCGCCTGGTGCTCGGCGTCCGCGATGATGATTTCCGCTTCCTTCTTCGCGGCGTCCTTCAGGTCCTCGCTGATGCGCTGGGCGGTGACCATGGTCTCCTGGAGGGTGCGCTCCCGTTCCTGGTGTTGCTCCACCTTGAACTGGGTGCGCTTCACTTCCTCCTTGAGCGCGATGTTCTCCTTCACCACCTCCTCGAATTCACCGGCGATGAGCTCGAGGTAGGCCTCCACCTCACGGCGAGAGAAGCCGCGCAGGGCCGTTTCGAACCGCTTCTGCCGGATGTCGAGCGGAGTGATTTTCATGACGCCGCAGTGTAGCCCAGGGGCGTCACATCTCCAGGAATCAGCCCTTGACCTGGGCGCCGGCGCTGGCGGGTGGTGCCCGCATGGCTGCCCGGCGGGCGGGCGTCAGCGGCGCGGCGCGTCCCACTGAGACACGACGGCGCGCGCGGCGCTCTGCACCCCCGCGGTGAGCCGCGAGTCCACGGCGGCGTCCTGGACGGCCCGGCGCGCGGTGGGCGTGCGCTGGAAGACGAGCCCGTTGAGCGCCTGGATTTTCAGCGCGTCCGGCAGCCGGGGGTGGCGCACCACGTTGGCGAGGAGCTCCTCCGCCCGGGGGTGCTGGAACAGCGTGACGGCCCGCAGCGCCGCCTGTTGGATGCGAGGGTTGGGGTCCCACAGGAGCGTGGCCAGCGCATCCAGGGCGCGGGCGTCCCCCAGCAGCGCCAGGTCTTCAATGGCGATGGCGCGAATCTCCGCCGGCGCCGGCCGCACCGCCCCCAGGAGGCCCCGCAGGAGCGCGGCGTCGTCCGTCGCGGGCGCCGGGGCGGCCTCCGCAGGGGGCGTGGGCGCCGGACCCGAAAGGGCCACCGGGGCCTGGGCGCGGGCGGTGGCTGCGAGGAGCAGGCCAGCGAGAAGCAGGGGACGCATGGAGGCCCTTCTAACCCGGGGCGGAGCGATTTTCTTGACGCGATCTCCCATCGTGGGAGCTTCCCCGCTGCTACATGCGTGTTGCAAACGGGAGCAAGGTTCGATGAACGCGGCGGCAGCGAACTGGCAGACACTGGAAAACGTCGATGTGGAGTGCACCCACTGCGGCATCCGGATGACCCAGCAACCGGGGACCCGGGTCCGCTACTTCCGGTGCTCCGGGTGCCACCGCTGGGTGTCCAGCGTGTACTCCGACGTCTTCCGGGCGGACGCGAAGGTGCGCACGCACCCGGTGAAGGACACCGGCGCCCAGGACGAGCAGTTCATCGAGGTCAAGGACCGGCTGGACAAGTGGCTGTCCGCGCTGGAAGAGCAGGACCCCTACCGGCTGCTGGGTGTGTCGCCGCTGGACTCGGCCGACACGGTCCGCGCGCGCTACCACGCGCTGGCCATGGAGCAGCACCCGGACCGCGGCGGCTCCGCGGAGAAGATGCGCGAGCTGAACGCGGCCTATGAGCGCATCCTCCGTCACCGCCAGCGCAAGCGTCAGGAGGCGCTGTCGGCCGGCGCGCCCGTGGCCTCGGCGACGGTCCTCCCCGCGCGCAGCAGGTAGGCCCAGAAGAGCGCCCCCAGGAGCAGGCCCAGCCCCGCCTTCAGCCAGGTGGGGAACAAGTCCCCTGGGGAGACGTAGCCCTCCACCACGCCGATGAGGGCGAGGAAGGGCGCGCAGCCCAGCACCAGCTTCACCGCTTCCCGCCCGCGCGCCGCCAGCGCCTGTCCCCGGGGCAGCTCCCCCGGGTCGATGAGCGCCTGGCCCACCATCAGCCCCGCCCCGCCGGCGATGACCAGGATGGACAGCTCCACCGGGCCGTGCGCGGCGATGAAGTCCAGCAGTCCTCCCAGCATGCCCTCGCGGGCGCACAGCGCGCTGATGGCGCCGATATGCACCCCGTTGTTCACCAGCAGGAACAGCGTGCCCAGGCCGCCGGTGAGGCCCAGGGCGAAGGTGACAATGGTGACGGTGAGGTTGTTGGTGGCGATGCCGGACGCCACCGAGTTGGGCGGCGCCACCGACAGGATGTCATCCGTCCACATGCGGCCCTGGGCCACGTAGTGGCGCACGCCGGAGGGCACCAGCAGCTCGGCGCCCCGGGGCTCCCACAGCACCACCAGGGCGCCCAGCAGGATGCCCAGGAGGAACACCACGGCGCTGGCGCCCACGAAGCCGCGCTCGCGGCGCAAGGTGGCGGGGAACTCGCGGCGGAAGAAGTCCCGCACCGCGGGCCAGCGCTCACGCGGCGGCTGGTAGATGGACGCGTAGGCCTGGCCACACAGCTGGTTGAGGAAGCGGTGGACATCCGTGTCGGCGTAGAACGTCTGCGCGTGCGCAAGGTCGGCGGACGCGCGGCGGTACAGCGTGTCCAGCGTGCGCAGCTCGCCCAGCTTCAGCGCGCCGGAGCGCTGCTTCGCCAGCAGGGCCTGGAGCGCATCCCAGTCCGCGCGGCGTTGGGCCACGTAGGCGGGCAGGGGCGTGGCCATGTCAGCGCTCCCCCTGGACGCGGTCCCGCAGGAAGGCCTCGGTGCGCTCCGAGGACGCCAGCACCGCCGCGCGCGCCTCCGCGTCCTCGGGCCCCACGCGCTCCACCAGCCGCGCGCCCAGCCGCTGCCGCACCTCCGGCGCCAGCCCGGGCGCGCGTGACAGGAAGGACAGCACCAGCTCCACGTCCTCCGGCGACAGGGGCCTCGCGCCCGTGCCCTGTGGCACTCGCTCGGACGTGGCCGGAGCGGCGGTGTACTTGTCCAGGTCGATGCGCTCCTCGCGCACCAGCAGTGTGCCGGCCAGCAGGTCTCCCAGGCGCCGGTGCTGGCGGGTGAGGAGCATGCTGACGCAGGCGGCGGCGTACAGCATGGGCAGGAAGTCCACCGCGCGGCAGAGGTTGCGCACCGCGCTCTCGTAGACGCCCACGGGCGAGCCGTCCATGCGCACCACCCGGATGCCCAGCACCCGCTTGCCTGGCGTCTGGCCGTGGAAGAAGACCTCGCTCACCGTCCAGTACAGCCACTGCGTGGCGAAGACGCCCACCACCAGCAACGTCTGCCCCACGCCCGACAGCGCCTGGAAGGCGCCCAGCACGTCCGACACCAGCAGCGTGAAGACGAAGTAGGCCACCAGCCAGAAGAAGAACAGCAGGCTCGCGTCCACCAGCCACGCGAGGCACCGGTAGCCAATGCCCGCGACGGGGAGCGTGAGCGCGACGCGCTCGGGGGTGGCGACGTCGAGATGGGGAGTCAGAGCGGAGCGCATGCGGGAGCGGCAGCATACACGTCTGCCTTCCTCCCACGCCGCCTATGTCGCACCCTCTTTTCTGCTTGGACTTGCGGGATATTCAGGTCCCAGGCGCGTGTGTCACGGTCGACAGTCAGCGCGGTGCGGGAGGGGGCTTTCATCGACTTGTGGACGCCAGGGCGTGTCCGGCGGCGGACAGCGATGACGAACCAACGGATGAAACCCCCGTAATGGGCTCTGATTCATGCACACTGGACACTCCCGTTAGGGCTGGTTCGCGTCTGCGCTTCCCCGGTGATAGGGTTTCCGCGTTGGACCATGAACCTGGGCCGAAGGAGGTGCGGCCCGCAGGGACGTCAGGAGTAGCTGAAAGTCAAAAACAGTCAGGAGTCGAGTCGTACATCGGTAGGTCGACTCCGGAGTGGCTCAGCGGACACGCTCGTTCTTCCCTGTCATGCAACCCACTGGCCCAGGTGGTACCGGAGCCGGCTGTGGTCAGTTGTCTGTTCATGCAGTTTTCGCCATGACGGCTGGGGGGCCTTCGCATGGCAACCAATCAAGCAGCGATTCGTGTATCAATTCTCGAAGGACCGTGGGCGGCCTGGCAGGGCCTGGCCGACGGGCTCCGTGGTGAAGGCGTGCAGATCTCCTCGGTGACGAGAGACGTGCGCCTGTTCCTCGACAGCCTGGGGACAGACCCGCCGCAGGTCGCGGTGATGGACGTGGAGGGTGACAGCGAGGCAGCCGTGGGTTGCTCCGTCACGGAAGGCATCAACCTCCTGCGGGAGGCGCGCAAGCGCCGGCTGGAGGTGAGGATGCTGCTGCTCTCCGCGGTGAGCACCCCGGAAATCATCTCGCAGTGCTTCGACGAGGGTGCCTCCGGCTACCTGTTCCGCGCGGGGCTGGGCACGACGGCGGTGGCGTCCGCCATCAACTCCCTGGTCCGAGGCGAGCGGCTGTTCCCGGTGCAGCTCCTGAGGAACGACTTCGAGCATCCACCGGTGACGTCACCCACCGCGAGCGTGCTGCTGGCGCTCACGCAGCGGGAGCGCGAGGTGCTGGCGTATGTCGCGGGCGGCGCGGACAACCTGAAGATCGCCGCGCACCTGCAGATCGCCGAGCGCACCGTGAAGTCCCACGTCACGCAGCTCTACCGGAAGCTGGGCGCGGAGAACCGCACGCAGCTGGCGCTGAGGGCGTGCCACCTGGGCGTCCGGCCGCCGCCGGACCTCTAGGCGTCGCTGCCGGTTCCGCTCATGCAGCACGCCCCCCGGACCCTGGCGCCGTTGCCAGGGTTCGCGAGGGGCGTGCGCACGGGCGGTGCCGTGACTACGACTTCAGCTCTTCCATCTTCTTGCGGAGGCTCAGCGGACGCATGTCCGTCCAGACCTCCTTGATGTACTCCAGGCACTCGGCCTTGAGTCCCTGCTTGCCTGCGTCCTTCCAGCCGAGCGCATTCTCGCGGTCGGCCGGCCAGATGGAGTACTGCTCCTCGTGGTTCACCACGACCTTGTAGATGGTCGTGTCCTCTCGCTCATCCGCCATTGATGTCTCTCCTGGAACGGGCCGCATTCTGGCCACAATCCAGGAAAAAGGGTCAAGCCACGGGAGGCGTGGGTGCGGTCGGCGTCTGAAGCCCGCATATACTCGCCGGCCATGCAAAGTGTCTTCCGTGTCATCACCGCGCTGGTGCTCGCGCTGGGCGTCACCTGGGCCGCCCTGGCCCTGGCGCTGACGGGGGCGGGCCCCCAGGGCGCGAACGGGCTCAGGGCGCTGGGGGCGGCGGTGCTCGCGGCGGGCGCGGTGGTGGCCTGGCGGCGCCATTCACGGTGGGCCGCCGTGTCCGTCATCGGCGTCGGGTGTGTGTCCATCTGGGGGTGGACCCAGACGGTGCGGCCCGCGACGCAGGCGGACTGGGCGCCGGACCTGGCGCGCTCCGCCCGGGCGGTGGTGGAGGGCCCCCGGGTGACGTTGCATGACGTCCGGGACTTCCGCTACCGCACCCCGTCGGACTGGGATGCGTCGTGGTACTCGGCCACGTATGACACGCGTGAGCTCACGGGGGCGTGGTTCATCGTGGAGCCCTTCTCCGGTGTCTGGGGCGCGGCCCACACCATGGTGAGCTTCGGCTTCGCGGATGGGCGCTACCTCGTCTTCTCCGTGGAGGTCCGCCGCGAGAAGGGGGAGACGTTCTCCGCGCTGGGCGGCCTGTTCCGCCAGTTCGAGCTCACCTACGTCGTGGGGGATGAGCGAGACCTGGTGCAGCTGCGCTCCAACCACCGCAAGGATGACGTCTACCTCTACCCGGTGGATGCGTCGAAGGAGCGCATCGTCAGCTTCTTCCTCGACATGGTGGCGCGGATGAACGCGCTGCACGAGAAGCCGGAGTTCTACGACACGCTCACCAACAACTGCACCACCAACCTGGTGCGGCACCTGGAGAAGGTGAGCCAGAGCCAGGTGCCCTACGACCACCGCACCTTGCTGCCGGCGTTCTCGGACGCCCTGGCGTATGAGCTGGAGCTCATCGACCGGGACGCGCCGCTGGAGCAGGTGCGCAAGCGCCACCACATCAACGCGCGCGCGCAGGCGGCGGACGGGCGCCCGGACTTCTCGCGGCGCATCCGCGAGCCGCTGGCCGCCACCACCACCGACACCGTGCCGTGACACGCCAGGCCCCCTAAGGGGCGTGGCGCGCCTTCAGGTGCGTGTCGTAGTGCTGTTGCAGCGAGGCGAAGTAGCCGCGCTCCTCCCAGAGCGCGGCGATGAGGCGCTCCGTCAAGGTCTTCACCTCGGCGCTCTCACCCGGCTCGGGCGTGCGGGGGCCGGGGGCGCCGGAGCTGAAGAAGGCGCGGGTGGCCTCGGCCATGAGCAGGCGGCTGCCCGCGAAGAGCCGGCGCAGAGCCTGGTTGACGGGGCGCGGGTCCAGCTCCGAGCAGGCGGCGACGATGGCGTCGTGGAGCTTTCCGGGCAGCGGGCCCTCCAGGTCCTCGGGCCTCAGGTCGCCACGCTCCAGGGCATGGTTGAGCAGGTAGCCGTGATGCAGCGCTGACGACGCGACGTCCACGCAGTCCTTCACCCACAAGACGAAGAAGAGCTTGCGGAACACCTTGCGCACCGGGAAGAGCGCCAGGGCCTTCAGGGAGCTCATCAGGCGCCCGCCCGCCGTCCGGCCGAGGTGGGAGCCGGCGAGGACCTCCACCGCCCGGGCCGGCCTGGGGAGGCCGTGCTCGGAGAGGAGGGTGAGGACCATGCTCTCGCGGGCCTGCCGGAGTGCGTAGTCATCCAGGAAGGGAACGGGGATGAGCGGCGTCAGGCCGGACACGACGGCGAGAAAGGCCACGCGGCCCAAAACGGGGGGCAGCTCGTTCTCGGGGGGACGGGGCTTCGGCTCGGTCATATGACGCTCATATGCCCATCCGGCCCGGCGATTGCGCGGGCCCTGAAGGCGGGGCGGGTGTTGGCTGTCCTCCAGCCGGGCGTCGTGGCTCAGGCCTTCCGTTCCCCCTGGGCGTGCGGCATCAGCAGGACATAGAGGGTGCTCATCACCGGCGTGGGGACGCCCCGCGCGCGGCCCCGGCGCACGACCGCGCCCTGGAGGTATTCGACCTCCAGCGGCTTGCCGTTCTCCAGGTCGCCCAGCATGGACGGCCGCATGTGGGCGGGCAGCTCGTCCATGTACCGTACCAGCGCATCCGGCGTGCGGGTGGTGGTGACGCCCTCCGCGGCGGCGACGCTGAGCACCTCGGCGGCGGCCTGCCGGAACACCTCGCGGAAGGCCGGACTGTCCCGGAGGGCGCCCACGGGCAGCCGGGACGCGGTGCTGAAGGCGGACATGCAGCCCAGGAAGGAGAGCTTGTCCCAGAGGGCGCCGCGCGCGTCCGGCACTGCGTCCACGGTGACGCCGGAGCTGGCCAGCGCGTCCCTCAGGGCCTGGGCCCGGGCGGAGACGCGCGAGGTGTCTCCGAACACTTCGCCCAGCACGACGCGGTGGTTCGTGCCCGCCTGGGTGATGACGCCCGGCTCGCTGATGGCGGCGGAGATGTACGTGGTGCCGCCCAGCACGGCGGCCTCGCCCACGGCGGCGGCCACCTCCAACGGGCTGTCCACGCCGTTCTGCAAGGTGAGCACGAAGGGCGGCGTTTCATCCGGCGCCGGTGTGCCTCGCGCGGAGAGCAGCGTCTTCACCGCGGGGAGCACGGACGCGACGTCATAGTTCTTCACCGCGAGGACCACGACGTCCACGGGACCGAAGCGCTGGACGTCGTCGTCGGCCTTGACGGCGACGGTGAAGGCTCCGTCAGCGCCGTGGATGGTGAGCCCGTGTTCCCGCATGGCGCGCAGATGTGCTCCGCGCGCGAGGAACGTCACGTCATGCCCGGCGCGGACCAGCTTCGCGCCGAAGAACCCACCGACGCCTCCAGAGCCCAAGATGGCGAATCGCATGGCGCGGAAGATAACCGCGCGTCCCCAGCGGGGCAGGGCTGAATCACGCGCACGCCTCGCATCAACAAGCCAGACCGCTGTGTTGGAGCACAGTCGCGCGACGAGGAGGCCTGCTCGCGTCGCCTCGTCGCGACGACTTCAACGGTGCTCAGCGGGTCAGCGACACAGGGGCCTTTGGCTCCTCGGGAGGCGGGTGCCACGCCAGGGGGCTGGACGGCGGCGCGGCCTCGCGGGCGAGGGGACGGTGCCGCGCGATGAACGCCGCGGTGCTCTCCGGGCTGGCACATGCGGAGAGGATGAGCTCGGGCGTCACGAAGGCGGTGGCGATGGCATCCGCGACCCGGACGTCCTTGCTTCCAGCCGCCAGCAGCTCAATCACGTGCGGAGGCGGCGGCTGCAGCAGCGCGTTGGTCCAATGCGTCGCCGGCGCGGTGGCGGCCCACGAACCGGCTTCGGCCTCGCGACAGAAGGCCGCGTCGAAGGGCCGGTTCTCCGCCAGCGCGGTGACGATGTGCTCCGCCAGCGCGAACGCGGAGGCGGACCCCGCGTTGGCGCCCTGGCCCGCGACGGGGTCGTTCGTCACATGCGTGTCGCCCACCGCCAGGACGAAGCGGCCACCCGGAAGCGGCGCCCAGCCCTGGCGCACCGTCGGCGTGAAGGAACCCTGGAGGTAGTCGAGTGGCCCGAGCACGCCGAAGCTCGCCGGGTCCACGCGCTCGTAGGTGGCGGGGGCGAAGCGGCGCAGGAAGCCCATCAGCATCGCCTCGAAGGCGCGCGGGTCTTCGTCGTAGCGCTGCGTGCTGAGCCGGGACAGCTCGCTGCCGGGCAGCGCCTCGATGAGCACGCTGGGCACGCGCCCGTTCGCGGTGACGACCTGGGACTCGAAGATTTCGCCCTGACCGGGAATCAGGTGGGCGTTCATCCCGATGGGCTCCTGCATCCGCACACCCTTGAGCAGCGCGGCGAAGAGCATGCGCGGCGGCTGCGTGTGCGGCGACAGCTCGGGCACGCGGGGGAACAGGCGCGTGAGGCCATTGCGCCCGGTGGCGACCACCATCAGCGCGTGCTGCCGCGCCAGGCGCTCCAGCACGTCGACGTCCACGGGGAGCACCTCCAGCTTGCCGCCGCGCGCGACGAAGTCCTCCGCGAGGCGCGGCTGGTACTGGCGGTAATCCACGAAGATGGAGGGGGAATCCACGCGGCCCCGGAGGCTGAACGGCTGAGGGCCGCCGTTCACATGGATGCCGATATAGAACATGTCGGCGTTGGGGCCGCTCCAGTGGTCCACGCCCAGGGCGCGCTCGCGCATGCGCGTGGGGGCATGGTGCGCCACCGTGTTGAGCAGACGGGAACCCCGTAGCCTGCTCGGCTCCTGCTCCGTGAAGAGCGTCACGGGCACACCGTGGGACAGCAGCTTCAGACCCAGGTGAAGTCCCGCGGTGCCGGCGCCAACAATTCCAATGCGCTCCATATGACTCTCCTCCGTGCCCCGCGCCGTCATGGCCGTGTCGGGATGGACCCCCCAAGGGTCGGGGTGGTTCCTTAACACAACACAAACGGAGATCTTCAGGCGGGACGTACTTGATAGCCGAGAAAAAGAGAGGCGCGTTGCGTCATGCCCTGATGGGCAGACGTGGACGTCGGGTTGGGAACAGCAGGCGCAAGGCTTTACAGTGGGGCTCAATGGCCCAGTTCCTCGACGTGGCGTTGAAGGTAGGAGACCTGACCGAGTTCACCGCGGACGCGGTGCTGTTCAAATACGCACAGAGCCTCTATGGCGCGACGGGTCAAGCAGCGCGGCGCCTGGAGCTGGCGGGGGTTCCCTTGGCGCAGCTCACGCTCGCGCCCAGTGCGAGCCGCCTCGTGGAGACGCGGGGGGCCCTGACGGCGCCACTGGCGCTCTTCCTGGGCACTGTTCGTCTGGGAGAGTTCGGCTACCACGAGATTCGCCAGTTCGCGGTGCGTGCGCTGGCGGCGCTGGAGCACCACTCGGGCCTCGCGCATGTCGCGGGCACCGTCCATGGCCCCAACTACGGCTTGGATGAAGACGAGGCCGTGCTCGCCTTCGTGGGCGGGCTCGTTGAAGCCTTCCAACGTGGCGCCGGGCCTCAATCCCTGACGCGCTTCACGGTGGTGGAGCGGGACGCTCGCCGTGCGCAAAGACTTGCCAAGGCCTTCACGCGGGGCTTGAGCGCGACGCCTGGCGTGGAGCCGCTGCCGGAGGGTGGCTTTCGGGTGCGGCGAATGTCAGCCGTGACGCAGGCGCCGTCCCTGGCGACGGCGGGCACTGTGTCCATGGCAAAGCCTCACGCCTTCGTGGCCATGCCTTTCGCGGCCGAACTGGAGGACACGTATCACTACGGCATCCAGGGCCCGGTGAAGGCCGCGGGCATGCTGTGCGAGCGCGTGGACCAGGAGCTGTTCGACGGCCCCATCATCCAGCGCATCCGCGAGCGCATCGAGACGGCGAAGGTGGTGATCGCCGACCTGTCCCTGGCCAATCCGAACGTGTACCTGGAGGTCGGCTATGCGTGGGGGCGTGGGCGGCCCACGCTGTTGCTGGTGCGTGACGTGAACGAGCTTCGCTTCGACGTCGCGTCCTATCGCTGCATCGTCTACCGCAACATCCGTGAGCTGGAGACGCTGCTGTCGAAGGAGCTCCAGCGCATGGAGTGAGCGGCGCGCGTCACCAGCCGCGCGCGGTGATGGCGTGCGTGCCGGCCCAGGTGCCCTGGCGCAGCAGGTGCAACCGGTCGTGCAGGTTGACGGAGGCACAGGCGTGGTTGGGTACCACGCGCACGCGGTCGCCCACGCGCGGCCGCCAGGCGGTGCTGGAGAGGTCGAGCAGGCCGTGCTCCTCAGACAGGCCGCGCACCAGGATGTCCGGCAGGTCGAGCAGGGCGCCGTACACGCCCGTGTCCGTGAAGCCATCCTCCTTGGCCAGGGCCTTGGAGCCCGCGTCGATGACGGCTTGCCCCGGCACCGAGGTGCTCACCACCGTGGCCAGCACGGAGTATGCGCATTCGTTCCACGCGCATGCGCCTATCGACACGGAGTTGCGGTCGTTGAAGATGTTGATGCCCGGCCGAATCTCCGTGAGCCCGGTGACTTCGTGCGACCGCCACAGCGTCGGCGTGGAGCCTCCGCTCACCGTAGAGGGCCGCAGCCCCGCGGCAGTCAGCGCCTCCACGTAGGTGGCGAGCCGCGCGGCTTGCTCGCGCATCGCGGGGCCCAGCTCCGCCTGGGGTATGCGCAGGTGTCCGGCGTAGAAGGTAATGCCCCGGTACTCCAGGCCACTGCTGTAAGTCACGGCGAGGGCCAGGGCGACCGCGTCCTCGGGGGATTGGACGCCCACGCGCCGCATGCCCAGGTCCAGCTCCACCAGCACGCCCACGGTGCGGCCGGCCCGGCGGGCTTCGCGGCTCAACAGCTCCAGCGCTTCGCCCGAGTCCAGGGCCACGGTGAGCCGGACCTGAGGTGGCAGCCGCATGAGCCGGACGAGCCGCTCCGCTCCCACGGGAGGATAGGCGAGGAGCACGTCGTCGCAGACGGCGGCCATGACCTCGGCTTCGCGCACGGTGGCCACGGTGACGCCCTGGGCTCCGGCGGCGAGCTGGAGCGCGGCCAGCTCCGGTGTCTTGTGCGTCTTCGTGTGGGGCCGCCACCGCAGGCCGTGCTGGCGCGTGTACGTGGCCACTCGCTTCAGGTTGGCGTCCACGCGGTCCAGGTCCACGAGGGCGGCGGGCGTCGTCATCATGTCCATCGAGGTCGCGTCCATGCCTCGCATGGTGGCACCCCGACGCGCACGGCTCCAGGGTGTCTGGGGGCGTTCGCCTCGCGTTCGTGAAGTGCTACACCTCCGCGACCCGCGAGGTGAGGCGGCACATTCCATTGCTCGCCACGCGGGAGAGGCCACATGCCAGACACCTCGTTGACCCTCAGGGCTCTCAACCGCGCGACGCTGGCGCGGCAGATGTTGCTGGCGCGTGAGCAGACCTCCGTGCTCGGCGCGGTGGAGCGGCTCCTGGCGCTCCAGGCCCAGCAGGCGAAGCCGCCGTTCGTCGGCCTGTGGTCGCGGGTCGAGGGCTTCGAGCGAGCTGCGCTCCAGGTTTTGCTTCAGCGCAGGGAGGTTGTCCGGGCGACGTTGATGCGTGGCACGCTGCACCTCGCGAGCGCGAGGGACTACCGGAACCTGCGCGCCAGCTTCACGCCGCTGCTCGAAGCCTCGGTGGCCTCGGTGCTGCGCGAGCGCGCGAAGGGGCTGGACGTCGCGCCGCTCGTCAAGGAGGCGCGCGCCTTCTTTGATGAAGCGCCGCGCACCTTCGAGGCGCTGCGCGACCACCTGGTGGCCCGGCATCCCCAGAGCGACGAGCGCGCCATGGGCTTCGCGGTGCGGATGTTCCTGCCGCTCATCCAGGTACCCACGGAGACGGAGTGGGGCTACCCCGGCACCACGGACTTCGCGGTCGCGGAGTCCTGGCTTGGGGTTCCCCTGCGAGCCGAGGCGGACCTGCCCACGTTGGTGCAGCGCTACCTCGCGGCCTTCGGTCCGGCGTCGGTGTCGGATGCCCAGACGTGGTCCGGCCTCAAGGGCCTGAAGCCCGCCTTTGAAGCGCTGCGCCCGTCGCTGCGCACGTTCCGCGATGAGAAGGGGCGGGAGCTGTTCGACTTGCCCGATGCGCCTCGGCCGGACGAGGACACGCCCGCGCCCCCGCGCTTCCTCCCTGAGTTCGACAGCCTGGTGCTGGGCCATGATGACCGGGCCCGGCTGGTGGATGAGGCGTGCCGATCCAAGCTCATCACCAAGAATCTGCGCATCCCCGCGACATTTCTCGTGGACGGCTTCATCGCCGGAACGTGGACGGTGGAGCGCAAGCGCGCGGTGGCCGCGCTCGTCGTCGAGCCCTTCGCGCCGCTCAAGAAGAAGAAGGACCGCGAGGCCCTGGCGAAGGAAGGTGAGGCGTTGCTGCGCTTCGTCGAGCCCGAAGCTCGCGCGGTCGAGGTCCGGGGGCTTTAAAGGACGTCGTTCTTTTCCGCTTTTCCTCGGGTTAGGCTGGTAGCGCAGCTTGCTCAGGAAAGGTGGTTTCGCATGCGTGGTTCACTGAAGCGGTTCGCGCTCCATGGCGCTGTGTTGCTGGCCGTCGCGGGCCTCACGGCTTGTGGCGTGGTGGATGAAGACGGCGCGGCGTCCGACGGCGTGAGCGAAGAGGCGGCGCTCAACACGGGGTGCTGTACGGCGCAGGGGGGGACGACCCAGGCCTTCTGTGACTCGATTCCCCAGACGCCCGGGCGCTGTAATGAGGTCAACCAGGGCACCTCCTGCATCTGGACGTGCACGGGGTGCTGCCAGGCGCTGCCTGGGACGACTCAGGCCTTCTGTGACTCGCTTCCCCAGACGGAAGGGCGCTGCAACCAGGTGTGGGGCGGCACGGCCTGCACCTGGACCTGCTGAGTCGCACCGCCGTACCGCGTCCACCGCCGCGCCAGTGTCCGGGCGGCGGTGGATGCAGTCCTCACGCGGCTACTGCGGCTTGGGCGCCGCGACCTTCTTCGCCGGGGGCTGGTACTTCATGCCCAGGGCGTTGAACACGAACGAGTACACGTCGACCTCCTCCTCGATGCGCGCGTTCAGCGGCGTGCCGGCGCCGTGGCCCGTCTCCGCGTTGGCGCGCAGCAGGATGGGGTTCTTCGCCTTGGTGGCCTCCTGCATCCGGGCCACCATCTTCCGCGAGTGGAACGGATCCACGCGCGGATCGTTCGCGCCGGACGTGAAGAGCACGGAGGGGTAGGCCGTGCCGTCCTTCACGTTGTGGAGCGGCGAGTACGCGTGCAGCGCCTTGAACTGCTCCGGGTTCTTCACGGTGCCGTACTCGGTGATGTTGAACTGGCCGTTGGGCGTCAGCTCCACCCGGAGCATGTCGTAGATGCCCACGCGCGCCACGACGGCGCCGTACATCTCCGGGTGCTGGGTGACGGACGCGCCCATCAGCAGGCCGCCGTTGCTGCCACCCTGGATGGCCAGCTTCTTCGGCTGCGTGTACTTCTGGTCCACCAGCAGCTTCGCGGCGGCGTAGAAGTCGTCGAAGACGTTCTGCTTGTTCGTGAGCGAGCCCTCGGCGTGCCACTTCTCGCCGAACTCCGAGCCGCCGCGCAGGTTGGCCACCGCGAACACGCCCCCCTGTTCCAGCCAGAAGCCGGCCAGCACGTTGAAGTTCGGGCTGATGGAGATGTTGAAGCCGCCGTAGCCCGTCAGCAGCGCCGGGTTGTTGCCGTTGAGCTTCGTGCCCTTCTTCTTGAGGATGCTGACCGGCACCTTCGTGCCGTCCTTGGACGTGGCGAACGCGCGCACCACCTCCACGTTGCTCAAATCCAACGGCGACGTGCGGGCCAGCGCCGTCTTCTTCACCGTGTTGTCCTTCGCCGAGTACCGGTACCAGGCCATCGGCTGGGTGAAGCTGGTGTTGATGAAGAGCACGTCGTCACCGCCCTGGCTCACGAGCCCGCCCACGGAGGACACGGGCAGGGTGGGCACCGTCCCCAGCGCCTTGCCCTTCAGGTCCACCATGCGCAGCTGCGAAGGCCCGCCGAGCTGCTCACTCACGTAGAGCCGTGACTTCGTGGGGAAGAAGCCCTGGATGCTGGCCTCGCCCTCCGGCACCACCACCGTGGCCTTGTCCAGCGTGGGCGTGGCCAGCGGCAGCCGCAGCACCTTGCCGCGCGGCGCGTCCTTGCGGCTGAGCAGGTACATCGCGCCGTCGTGGCCGAAGCGCGCGCGGATGACCTTGTCCTCGAACTTCGACACCTGCGACCACTTCCCGGCGGCGTCGCGCAGGTACACCATGTACTCGCCGCCATCGCCGTTGGCCACGACGGCGGAGATGTGCTTGCCGTCGTGGGACGTGTCCAGCTCCGTCATCGCGATGCGCGGGAAGTCCTTCCCCAGCACATACGTGTCCTTCTGGGTGGGCGTGCCGAGCTGGTGGAAGTAGACCTGCTGGAAGAAGTTCCGGTCCGCCTCGGGGCGCTCCTCGCCGCGCGGGTGGCGCGTGTAGAAGAAGCCCTTGCCGTCCGCCGTCCACGTCAGGCTGCCGCCCGCCGTACCGCTGTTCACGCGGGGCACGGTCTCATTCGGCAGTGGCTTGCCGGTGGCCACGTCATAGACGGTGACGTCGCCGCTCTCCGTGCCGCTCTTCGACATCGACACTGCGATTCGCTTGCCGTCCAGCGTGGGGACGTACCAGTCGATGGTGGTGTGGCCCGACGGGTCCACCACCATGGGGTCCAGCAGCACGCGCTCCTTGGACGTGTCATCCACCGAGCCGAGCACGACCAGGAAGGCCTGCTGCTTGGGCGGCTGGTACTTCACGGCGAACAGCGTGCCGCCGGCCTCGTGCAGCCCGCCGTAGCCAGGGGACTTCCAGCTCAGCAGCTCGGAGACGCGCTGGCGGATGGACTCGCGTCCGGGCAGCTTGTCCAGCAGCGCGCGGGTGTACGCGTTCTGCGCGTCGTTCCACTGCTTCACCTGCGCGTCGGACGAGTCCTCCAGCCACTGGTACGGGTCCTTCACCGCCGTGCCGTGGTAGGTGTCCACCTGCTCCTTCTTCGGCGTCGCGGGCGCCTTGGAGGCGGCGGCCTTGCGGGGCGCCGCCGCGGTGGGCGCGGGGGCGGGGGCGGCCGGCGCAGCCAGCGGCAGGGTCAGCACCGCCGCCGTCAATGCGGTCTTCAGCTTCACGGTTCACCTCGGGGTTGGAAAACGCGCGGCAGCCTGCCACGTCCCTCGGGACGGGAAACGGCTTCGTTGCGTCGGGAATGCCGCCGCGCGCCGGGTGTTCGCTCGCGCCTGCGCCGTGTGACTGTTGAGGATGAGACGGTGCGTCCTGACCGTCAGCGCAGCGGCAGCGTGACGAGCCCCGCCGCGAACCGGTCGAACGCCTCGTTGGCGGGCAGGGCGGTGCCATCGTCCATGTTCCCCAGCATCAGCGCGAAGACGACGCGCGGGTGCCGCGCGTCTGTCGGCCGGTCCACCACCCCCACGAAGCACCGCTGGCCGGACAGCGTGCCCGTCTTCGCGCGGATGTGGCCCGCCGTGTCAGTGGTGACGGGGCGGGCCGCGAGCGTGCCGTCCTGGCCGGCCACGGGCAGGCTGTCCAGCAGCGCGGCGCCGTAGGCTTCGCGCAGGCTGGTGAAGAGGACGCGCACCAGTCCCCGCGCGGTGGCCAGGTTGTACCGGGACAGGCCGCTGCCATCCACCGGGCGCAAGTCACGCGAGGGGATGCCGCGGCGGGCCAGCTCCTCCGTCAGCGCGGCGCGCAGGGCGCCATAGCTCTCCGTGCCCGTGAGCTCGCGCGCGAAGCGCAGGCCCAGGCGCTCCGCGTACAGGTTGAGGGACTCCTTGTTCGTCACCTTCACCAGCTCGGACAGCGGCGGGCTGACCAGGGTGACCAGGGGCGCGGGCACGGCGGGTTGCATGGGCGTGGGCGCCTCCAGCGTCATGGGCAGCCGGGGGATG
Source organism: Myxococcus sp. AM010 (assembly GCF_013372585.1). Classification (NCBI taxonomy): domain Bacteria; kingdom Pseudomonadati; phylum Myxococcota; class Myxococcia; order Myxococcales; family Myxococcaceae; genus Myxococcus; species Myxococcus sp. AM010. The sequence goes on along the minus strand of NZ_JABXEO010000038.1, from coordinate 54,168 downwards.
CCGCGCTCCAGCAGGGACGCCTCCACGCAGGCGGCGAAGAGCTGCTCGGGGTCGTCCACCGACAGCCTCACCGCGGCGGAGCGGGGGCAGGTGTCCGCGGCGGAGCGCCACAGGCAGCGCACGCCGGGCCCGCCACGCTGGCGCACGCAGGCCAGGGAGGGGCGCTCCGCGTTCGTGTCCACGCCCACCACGGCCGTCAGCGTCGCGAAGGCGGGCGTCACCTGGATGACGGGGGGCTGCGCGCAGTCCGCGCCCGCGGCCCGGGACAGGGCCACGTCCACCACGTTCTCCCGGAAGACGAAGGCCGTGGGCGCCGCGCTGTAGGCATAGGCGGCGTCATCCCAGGCCCAGCCAGGGCCAAACGGGAGCTCCGCCTCCTTCGCGCCGCGCACGCGCACCTTCCCGCGCCACTGGCGGACGCCGCGCGCCTGGAGGGCCTCCGCCACCTGCTCGCACGCCAGGGCCGTCTCGGGGAAGCGCCACGAGCCCAGGGACGGGTCCCCAGTGGGGTCCACCACGATGTCGCCCAGGAAGAGGCCGCCCTCCAGCGTGCCCTCCAGGGCCACCGGCGTCTGGAAGCGGAAGTCCGCGCCCAGCGCGGAGAGGACGGACGCGGTGGAGACGACCTTGAGCGTGGAGGCGGGCAGGAGCCGGACGTGCTCGCGGTGGGTGAAGAGCGGCTCGCCTGTCCGCGCATCCACCACGTAGGCGCTGGCCAGGGCGCCTTCGGCCTCCAGGGTGTCGAAGAGCGCGCGGGCCAGGGAGGGGAGGGTGTCGCCCTCGGGCCGCGTCTCTCGGAAGCAGCCGGAGAGCACCAGGGGGGCCATGAGCAGCAACGAGGCGGACAGGACGCGGCGCATGTCGCCCGCCACGCTACCGCCGTGGGGCGGACCTGTCATGGGGCCGAGGTGGGCCGCCACCCACGCCGAGTGCCTTGACGGCACGGCGCTCGCCCCCCATCCTGCCGCGCCCCATGCCTGTCCTTCGTGGTGCTGTCACGCTGTCGCGCTTCCGGGTCGAACCGGCAAAGGAAGCGCCCTCGGATGTCAAACGCTGGCTGACGCGCGGCCTCAAGGCGCACGCGTTCGAGCCCATCGACCGCCGCTCCGAAGAAGAGCGCGCCGTCGGCTTCGTGGAGCTGGAGAACGAGGAGTCCAGTGAGTTCTCCGCCGGCCGTCTCTACTACGGCGAGTACGCCCTGTTCGCCTTCCGCATCGACACCATCAAGGTGCCGGCCGCGGCGCTCAAGGCGGAGCTGGCGAAGTGGGCCGCCGCCTTCGAGAAGGAGAATGGCCGTCCGCCCAGCCGGGGCGAGAAGACGCAGAGCCGCGGCGAAATCCGCCAGATGCTCCGCAACCGCGCCACGCCCCGCACGTCGACGGTGGACGTGAGCTGGAACCTGAAGACGCAGCAGGTGCAGATCTGGTCCGCGTCGCGCAAGGTGGTGGACGAAATCACCGTCGCGCTGGAGGGCGGGCTGAACGTGAAGTTCTTCGGCATGACGCCGTCGGCCATGGCGCAGACGGCGGGCATCGACGAGTCCCTGCTGGGGCCCACCACGGAGCTGATTGGCATGGACCTGCCGACGACGGCGGAGGTGGCACATGGCGAGGCGTGACGAGGCGCGGGCCGAAGCGGCCTTCATGCGCGGTGATGTCGGCGTGGACGGCGGCGCCACCGAGGAGACGAAGGACGAGGCCGAAGCCGAGAAGGGCAAGGCGCAGGACCAGCTCCTGCGTGGCCGCGCCTACCTGGGCCGGGAGTTCCTCACGTGGCTCCTGTGGCGCACCGAGGCGGGCGGGCCGCTCGTCGAGGTGGAAGGTGAGGGGGTCAGCGTCCTCTTCATGGGCCGCGTGGTGCTGCGCGGCGTGGCGGGCGACGTGACGGAGATGAGCGCCAAGGGCACCCTGGCGCCGTACTCCGAGCAGGTGAAGCACTCGCTGGACCGCGGGCTGCTGGTGGCCCAGGCCCGCCTGCGCTTCACCCAGGGCGAGAAGGAGTTCGAGGCCACGGTGGACTCCGAGTTCCTCGACATCCGCGCGGGCAAGCTGCCGGCGCTGATGAGCGAGGAGGAGGATGACCAGCTCTCCGAGCGGCTCTTCCTGATGGAGCAGCTGTCCGCCATGGTGGACGCGCTGGTGAAGGACTACCTGTCCGTGCGCGCCGGCAAGGGCTGGAGCAAGAGCATCGTCCCCGCGATGAAGGAGTGGATGCGCGGTGACGAGAAGGGCGCGGACGCGCTCGCCAAGGCCGCCCGCGCCCGGGGCCGTGACGCGCGCGCGGCGCGGAGCTGAGCAGGCCGCCCTAGCGTGGCGCCGGGGCCGGATGCGGTGGTGTCCTTCGCCGCATCCATGCCAGCGCCAGGCCGGGCAGCAGCACCATGCCCGCGAAGAGCAGCAGGAACGACTCCAGCCGCGCGGCGCTGGCGCCCAGCGCGGCATAGGTCACCGAGACGCCCAGGTTGGCCAGGGCGCTCACGGTGAGGAACGTCCGGGGGCGCATGCGGCTGGTGCCCGCGAAGAGCACGGACGTCTCCGCCAGCACCGGCACCGCGCGGAAGGCGAGCAGGAACCAGGGCCCCACCCGGTCGGCGGCGCGGGCCAGCCGGTTCAGCTCGGCGTCACCCACCATGCGCCGCAGCGCCGCCGTTCCGGCTCGCGCGCCCAGGCCATAGCCCACCGCGCAGCCCGCCATCATCCCCAGCCAGGACGTGGCCGCGCCGCCCCAGAAGCCCAGCAGGCCCCCGGCCGCGGTGCCCACCAGGCTGGAGGGCACGGGCAGCACGGCATCGCAGGCCAGCAGTCCCCCGAGCAGCAGCGCGACCTGCCAGGACGGTGGCCGCATGGCCAGGAAGTCTCCAGCCGCGGTCTCCAGGCTGGCGCCGAACCAGGCGAAGGGCACCAGGATGGCGGCCAGCAGCAGCCCGCTGAAGGCCGCCCAGCCCATGACGGCGCGGCCGGACAGCCCGCCTTCACCCGCCGCCGTCAGGCCCGGCGTGGGCTCAGCCATCCGCGATGGGGAGTCGGGACGCCGCGGCCATCAGGGACGTCTCGCGCTCGATGGCCAGCGAGCCTTCCTCGGTGAAGGCGATGCCCACCACCGCGCGCACCCGGCCTGTCGCGTCGAGCACAGGAATCGCCACCGCCGCGCGCGCGTCCACCGCCTTCGCGCCCGGCTTGATGTCGCTGGACGTGTCCTCCTTCAGGTTGCACGTCTGCACGGGCTGCTTGCGCACCTGGGCGAGCCCCGCCATTCCCTTGCCGTGTGGCACGTGCTGGACGGCCGTCATCAACGGCGGCGGGATGTTGAGGGCGGCCACGAGGAAGAGGTCATCTCCCCGCTGAAGGTGGATGGTGCCCGCGGTGGCGCCGTGCTCGCTGGCGAACGACTCCAGCCACGACTGGTAGGACGCGCTCTTTTCGTTCATGGCGCGGAAAACTGTGCGCTTTTGCTTCACCCGCAGTCAACGCGACCCTGGCCCTGGCCTCGTGATGGGAGGCGAGCAGGCATCCGCAAGTCGACGCTTGAGCTCACCCTCCGCGAGACTGTTCAGGTCACGTCATTCCAGTGTACTGGAGGGCACCTCGTGCTCCCGTCCGTGCAGGATGCGGCGCGATGCTTCCCTGGAAGGTCGCCGGTCGATGAAGCCGCGTTCGCTTCGCTTCTATCTCGGGTTGCTCGCGCTCGGCCTGCTCGTGCCGCTCGTGCTCTTCGCGGCGGGGGCGGTGAGCCGCTTCGCGGTGTCGCAGCGGGAGGCGCGGGCGCAGGGCATGCGTGAGACGGCCCGGGCGCTGACGCTCGTCGTGGAGCGGGAGCTGGGGCAGTCGGTCCGGGCGCTGGAGGTGCTGTCGCATTCAGCCCCGCTGTCGCAAGGCGACCTGGAGACCTTCCATGCCACCTGCCAGGCCGTGGTGGCGTCCCAGGCACAATGGGGTTCGCTCTTCCTGCTGGATGTGGAGGGCCGGACGATGTTCTCCACGGACCAGCCCTTCGGAACCGACCTGACGGCGCTCGTGGATGAGCGGCCCTACGTGCGCGAGGTCGTGGAGACGGGGCGCGTGGTCATCTCCGACTTTCCCTCCCCGCGCCTCCAGGGGGCGCCCACCGTGGCGGTGGCGATGCCGGTGCGGCGTCAGGGCGTGCTCGCGGGCGTGCTGGTGGCGACGTACGCCATGCAGCACTTCGACAAGCTCTGGGACGAACAGCGCGTCCCGGGGGACTGGCTGGGCGCGCTGGTGGACGAGGAGGGCGTCATCCTCTCGCGCAGCCGGGGCCGCGCCCGGTTCGTCGGAACGAAGGCCCGGCCCGAATACGTCGAGAGAATCCGCGCGAGCCGCGAGGGCTTCTTCGCGACGCAGACAGTGGATGGGATGAAGTCGTTCACGGCCTACTCGCGCTTGCGGTTGGTGCCCTGGACGGTGTCGTTCTCGGGGCCGCGCGAGGTGTTCGCCGCGTCGGTGAACCAGTCCCTCTTCGCGCTGCTCATCGCGGGGCTGGGGTGCTGTGCCGTCGCCACCGCCTGGGCCGCCTGGGTGAGCCGCCGCATGACGCGTCCGCTCCGCGCCCTGGCCCGCGCGGCCCGGGAGCGCCCGGATTCGGCGGATGCCTTCACCAACGTGGGGCCCACGGGCATCTCCGAGCTGGAGGACCTGCGGGCGACGCTCGCGCTCACCGCGGCCATGGTGATGGAGCGCGAGGCCGCGCTGCGGACGAAGATGACGGAGGCCGAGGCGGCCAACCTCGCCAAGGACCAGTTCCTGGCCATGCTGGGCCATGAGCTGCGCAACCCGCTGTCCGCCATCACCAGCGGCGTGAAGGTGCTGTCGGTGACGGAGGGCGCCGCCAGCCGCGAGCGGGCGCGCGCCCTGGTGGAGCGGCAGGCCCTCCATCTGGCGCGGCTGGTGGACGACCTGCTCGACGTGGAGCGGGTGAGCAGTGGCCGCATCCTGCTCCAGAAGCAGACCATGGACCTGTCGGAGTGCGTGCGGCGCGCCGTCGCGGCGCTGGAGTCCTCCGGACGGACGCAGGCGCACCAGGTGGAGGTGGAGGCCCCGCGGGCCTGGCTGGAGGGGGACGCGAGCCGCCTGGAGCAGGTCGTGACGAACCTCGTGTCCAACGCGCTCAAGTACACGCCGCACGGCGGCCGCGTCCGCGTCCGCGTGGTGACGCGGGAGGAGCCCGGCCACGTGGTGCTGGAGGTGTCCGACACCGGAGATGGCCTGTCACCGGACCTTCAGGAGCGCGTGTTCGAGCTCTTCTTCCAGGCCGAACGCACCCTGGACCGCGCGCAGGGAGGCCTGGGCATTGGCCTCACGCTGGTGAAGCGGTTGGTGGAGCTGCATGGCGGCTCCGTGCGCGCGCACAGTGACGGGCTCGCGAAGGGCAGCACCTTCACGGTGCGGCTGCCGCGCGGCCAGGTCGAACAGGCGCCTGTGCTTCAAGACGCGCCCGTGGCGCCAGCCTCCGGACGTCACGTGTTGCTGGTGGATGACCACACCGACAGCAGGCAGCTCGTCCGCGAGCTGCTTGAGATGGAAGGGCACACCGTCAGCGAAGCGGAGGACGGCCCCTCGGGGCTTGCGCGGGCGCGCGAGCTCCGTCCCGAAGTCGTATTGCTGGACATCGGCCTGCCCGGGCTCGACGGCTACGAGGTGGCCCGCGCGCTCCGTTCGACGGACGAAGGGCGCGACCTGGTGCTCATCGCCGTGACGGGCTACGGCCTGGAAGAGGACCGGCGCCGCGCGCTGGAGGCAGGCTTCGACGAGCACCTGGTGAAGCCGGTGGACCTCGCGCGCCTGCGGGAGTTGCTGCTACCGACGAAGCGAGCCGCGCCGGCCTACTCCACGTAGCCGGGACAGCTCTGGACCGCGGGCTGGCACAGTTGCAACACGCGCGCTGGGGCCGTGAAGGTCTGCTCCCGGGCCTGGAGGTAGCAACCCGCGGGGTCTTCGTCGGGCGCGGCGAACTGGCACAACTGGACGGCCTGGCTTTGCGTGAGTGAGCCTTCATCCTGGGCGCGCACGAAGCAGTCGGCGGGCGTGGATGAACGAGCGCCGCGGCAGAGCTGGGTGGCCAGGGAGTCGCCGAGTCCGCCGTCGGTCGCGCGCTGGTAACAGGACACCTGGGGCACGACGCCCTGGGCGACCGCCGCCGCGGGCACTCCCATGAAGGCGAGCACGGCGGCGGTGAGCGCAGCGCCCGCGAACGGACGAACGAAGCTGGATGTCCCACTGCCTGTCTTCATGAGGCCTCCTCTCCGAGCAATCTAGGGGCTTGCGCGCGGTGAGGCCGGCCCCCGCAGGGCCGTCCGCCCCGGGACGGCGCGACACGGGAAGGGGTCGCTCCGCTGTCTGCCTTTTTCAGCGGGACCGTCAGGCAGCGCGCCGTGTCCGGGGGAAGACGTCCCAGGGACGATGCGCGGTCCTACTTCACGACGCCTGCCAACCACGAGGTCCGGCATCCGGCAGAGGCCGCCCCAGCCGCGAGGTCCAGTCCCTGGCGTTTCGCCCCATGCCGAACCACCACAGCAGCGCCATGAAACAACGACGACCGTCTGTCCTGATGCTGCTGGGCGTGGTGGCGCTCGCGATGGGCCTGCTCGGCATTTCGCTCGCATGTCCTGGCTCCTCGGGTGACCGCTCCGGTCGCCCTGGGGACGAAGATGAAATCATCGACCCACAAGCAGACGGAGGGCCAGGCACGGATGGAGACGGGAGCACGCCGACGGTGCCAGATGGTGGGGGCCCGGATGCCCATGCGCTCTTCGGGCTCGACGTGCGCCCCGCGAACCCGACGTGTGTCGCGCCTCCCCGGCCCCCGGACCCCGCGGGGGCCACGCTCTCGCGCGCGTTCCCGGAGCTGAGCTTCACCCAGCCCTTGTTCGCCCTCCAGGCGCCGGGGGACAGCCGCCGCATCTACGTGGTGGAGCGGGGGGGAAGGGTGCGCATGTTCGACAAGGACGCCGCGCCGCCCACCAGCTCCGTGGTCATCGACCTCTCCGGACAGGTGAACATCGAGCATGACGAGACGGGCTTGCTCGGGATGGCCTTCCACCCGGCGTTCGCCACCAATGGCCAGGTGTTCCTCTCCTACGTGGGGAACAACGCGATGGGGGGACTCCGCTCGTACATCGTCCGCTACCTCAGCCCGGATGGTGGGGCCACCCTGGACCCGGCGAGCGCGGAGGTCGTGCTCGAACAGGACCAGCCGTTCTCCTTCCACAACGGCGGCCACCTCGCGTTCGGACCGGATGGCTTCCTCTACTTCGCCTTCGGTGACGGCGGCGGACGGGTGGACCCGAACCAGACGGCCCAGAATCCGGAGCTCCTGCTGGGGAAGATGCTGCGGCTCGACGTGGACAGCGCGCGGCCCTATGCCATTCCGCCCACCAACCCCTACGCCACCAGCGGTGGGCGGAAGGAAATCTACGCCACCGGCTTCCGCAACCCGTGGCGCTGGAGCTTCGACCGGAGCACCGGCGCGCTCTGGCTGGGCGACGTGGGCGAGAAGCTCCTCGAGGAAATCAACCGCGTCGAGCTGGGCGGAAACTACGGCTGGAGCATCCTGGAGGGGACCGAGTGCGCCCGTGGGAGCGGCTGCGGCACCGCCGGGTTGACGCCGCCCGTGGCCGTCTATGGCCGGACCGAAGGCGTCTCCATCACCGGCGGCTACGTGTACCGCGGCGCCGCCGTGCCGGCGCTCTCCGGAAAGTACGTCTTCGGTGACTTCGGCTCGGGCCGCATCTGGACGTTGCCGGGCGACGCCGTGCCTGGCGCCGCCGCGGTGCCGCAGGTGCTCGTCACCACGCCGCTCAGCATCGCCTCGTTCGCCGAGCTGAACGACGGCGAGCTGTTGGTGGTGGACTTCGCCGGGGGCGGACTGCACCGCATCCACGCGTCCACGCCCCCCGCGCCCGGCGGCGAGGCGTTCCCCGCGCTGCTGTCCGTCACGGGCTGCGTGGACCCGGCGAACGCCAACCTCCCCTCGGCGGGCCTCATCCCGTACGGCGTGAATGCCCCGCTCTGGTCGGACGGCGCGCAGAAGGAGCGGTTCCTCGGCGTGCCGGACGGGACGGTGATGACGGTGGGGCCGGAGGGCGTGCTGGACGCGCCTCCCGGCACCGTGACGGTGAAGACGTTCCTCCTGGGCGGCAAGCGCGTGGAGACGCGCCTCTTCATGCGCCATCCGGACGGCGTCTGGGCGGGCTACACGTATGAGTGGAACGAAGCGGGGACCGACGCGACGTTGCTGGAGACGGGCAAGGTGAAGACGGTGGGGGCGCAGACGTGGACATACCCCAGCCGGGGCGAATGCATGCAGTGTCACAACGCCACCGCGGGCTTCGTGCTGGGCCTGGAGGTCGCGCAGCTCAATGGGGACTTCGAATACCCGGGCGGGCGCATCGCGTCGCAGCTCCGGACCCTGGAGCACATTGGCGTGCTGACCCTGCCGGCCCCGGTGGAGCAGCTCCCCCGGATGCCGACGTACACCGGGCCGGAGCCCGTGGAGGCGCGCGCGCGGGCCTACCTGCATGCCAACTGCGCCGTTTGTCACCGGCCCAATGGCCTGGGCCGCGGTGAGTCGGACCTGCGCTACGCCACGTCGCTCGCCGCCGCGAAGATTTGTGGCGTGGCGCCGCAGCAGGGCGAGCTGGGCGTGCCCGGCGCGATGCTGGTCACACCGGGAGACCCGTCGAAGTCGGTCCTGTCGCGGCGCATGCACTCGCTGTCGATGACGCGCATGCCGCCGCTGGCCAGCGCGGTGGAGGACACGGAGGGCGCGGGGCTGGTGGATGCGTGGATTACGTCCCTGCCCGCGTGTCCCGCGGGGCCCTGAGGCCTCGCGGGACGGGGGCGCCAGCGCCGGTGCGGCTGGCGCATCAGGTGGGCCGCTGGACGGTGCCGGAGGCGGGCTTGCCGTCCTTCAGCCCCGGGGTGCGCACGTCGTAATGCGCCACCACGGGCTGGTGGTCGGAGGACTCGGTGCAGCGGTCCACCTCGAAGAGGCGGGGGACCAGTCCAGGGCTGGCGTAGAGGTTGTCGAAGCGCTTGCCCGTCGCGGGCACCACGCCATTCTCATCCGGCAGCGAGGTGAGGGTGGCGCTGTCGGCGATGTCCTGGAGCCGCAGCCAGTGTTCGCTGCCGCGCTGCACCCGGCCGGAGCGCAGCTCGGCGCACGCCTGCTTCGGCGTCATGAGCGCCCCCCCTGGCAGGCGCACCTGCGCGGTGGTGGCGTGGGCGATGGTCTCCGGCAGGCTCTGCTCCAGCACGTGCAGTTCGTGCCGCAGGCGCGGGTCGGCGATGTTGCCCACCCCTTCGTCCCCCACGCTGGCGTGGGGTTCGCCGTAGCGCACCTCGTATTCCTCCACCGTGTCGGTGTCGTCGTACGTCCTGAGGTGCGCCATCAGCCAGGAGCCGCCCGTCTTGATGGCGGTGTTGGCGTTGAAGTCCCCCAGCACCACCGCGTGCATGACCTCACGGTGGTGCAGCAACGCGTTGAGCTGGCGGAGGTTGCGGGCGTTGATGCCGGAGTCGCCCAGGGTGTGGTGCACGTTGTAGAGCACCACCGGGTGGCCCTCCACCTCCAGGCGCACGTACAGCGCGCCCCGGTCCTCGGGAATCTCGCAGGGGTCGCCGCCGCGCCGCATGATGGCCGCGTCCCGCTCCGCGTCGGGGGTGGCGTACGTGAAGTGCGCCGCGTCCACCAGCGGGTGCCGGGTGAGGAAGGCCTTTCCGTTCACCAGCCGCGCTCCGGGACCGCCGTCATGCCCCTGGTACGCCAGGTGGAAGCCGTAGCGCTCCGCCAGGAGCACGGAGCTGGGGACGTTGGCCTCCTGCAGGCCCAGCACGTCCGGCAGCCGCCCCTGGGCCTCCAGGTCGTCGAAGTAGCCCAGCAAGGCCTCGCGGCGCTGTCCACCGAGCAGGATGTTGTACGTCATCACCGTGAGCCCTGGACCGCGAGGCGAGCGCACCGCCGGGTTGCGGACCACCAGCGTGCGGCCGTCGCCCAGCGCCCGCTCTGTCTTCGGTAGGGGTACGGCGGCGAAGTCCGGAAGCGTCACGGTGGTCTCCCGGCGCGGCACGGCGTCCTCGTGCCCGTGCGCAATCCGGCCAATCAGGGGGCCGACCCCCGGCAGGTGCTCCAACATCTCCGGAACCTTCATCGGGGCTCCTGCCGCGGGAGCGGCTGCGCGGGTTGAGGGCGGAAGGTGTCTTCGTGAAAGGCAACTGGCGCCACAGGTCCTCCTCCATGCCCTCAAGGTCTGTGCTCGCCCTCCCCATGACCAGGGGGCTCCCAGGGAATGGAGGGCTGGCCGGGCTGCCCCGTTCGGGTGGAGGGCGACCAGGCACCCGGGCGCGGCGTCCCGGGCTTGGAGACCGAGGAAGCCCGGGCGCGCTTGTGGTTGAATACCGGACATGCGGCAACTGGCGTTCCTGGCGGTGATGTGTCCTCTCCTGGTGGCGTGCGTCACGACCCAAGCGTTGCCCCGCAGCACCTCCTGCGAGAAGGGCCACCTGTGGGCCTGCAACGAGTGGGGCGAGCAGCTCCTCCAGGACGGCGACCGGAGCCAGGCGGAGACGGCCTTCTCCAAGGCCTGTGACGGTGGCTCGGAGCAGGGGTGCCTGGCCCTGGGGCGCCTGCGCATGGCGGACGGCAACCTCGCGGGCGCCGAGGCGCCGCTCGTCACGGTGTACGAGACGGACAGCGAGGAAGGCGCCCTGGCGCTCGCGGACCTCTACGACGCGCGGGGGGGCGAAGCGCACGCCCTGGCGGCGGCCCGGCTCCGGTGGGAGGCGCCGGCGCTGGACAAGCCGCCCTTCGACTTCGCCATGCAGTACCGGGTGGGGGCGTGGCGGCCGACGGCGGACCTGGCCCTCACCATCCAGCCCATGGCCTTCCTGAGCCGGCGGCTCAACATCGGCTCGAACCTGGCCTACACGAGCCGGGGCATCTCCGAGTTCAACGGCTTCGTCGGCTACCAGCACTTCGTCAATTCCTGGGTGGTGCCCTACGGCCGGTTGATGATGGGCACCGCGACGCGCGCCTCGCGCGACCCGGGCTTCAACGTGGGCGCGGAGGTGGGCACGCGGCTGGCCCTGGGGTACTTCGGCCATGTCAACGTCGCGGCCGGCCTGTCCCGGGCGAGCGGCAACTACATGTCCGTGGGCGTGGGCCTCAACGGCCTCTTCGTGCTGCTGGCGCTGCTGCACGTGCGCTGACGCCTCAGCGCGTGGGCCGCCCCAGCACGTAGGTGATGGCGGCCTTGCCCGGGGCCTTCGCCTCGCCCACCTCCCAGGTGTATCCCTCGCGCGCCAGGGCCGCCGTCATCCGCCGGAGCTCGTCGGGTTGGTGCGTCCTCAGCGCGGACACCAGCCCGTCCCAGAAGATGATGAGCGGGGCCACGGGTACTACGTAGGTGAGCAGCAGCCGCAGCGGCGTCAGCGGCCTCACCAGGGGCGTGAAGAGCAGCACCAGCAGGGGCACCAGCAACATGGACAGCAGGGCCGGGGGCGTGCGGCGCACCGTCTCGAACGCGGCGATGGGAACGCCGCGGGCCTGGGCGTCCACCAGCACCGCGCGGGCCTCGTCCGGCCGGAAGTGGTGCAGGGCGTTGAAGAGGGTGCGCATGCCCCGCAGGTCCGTTGGAACCTGGAGCGCGTCCACCGAGCGCTCCAGGTACTGCACGCCCTCTGCCCGCGCCCGTTCGGCGGCCTGGGCGTTGGGGAACTTGTCGGTGAGCACCACGCGCGCGTCGATGCCGTGCTTCTCCGCGAGCAACTGTCGCAGGCGGGGCAGGGGGCCTCGGCCGCCGGAGCCCAGGTCCACCAGCTCAGGGCCCTGTGCCGCATTCAGCCCGCGCGCCAGGACTTCCGCCGCGGCGTCGAACATTCCCAGGCGCGTGCTGACGGTGTGGAGGTAGTCGGTCGTCAGGTCCCGCAGCACGGCGGGGAACCACGCCTGGTCGGTGAACTCGAAGAGATGCAGCCGGGGGAGCAGCGAAGGCGTGTCGTCCATGAGAATCCAAGCGTGCGCGCCCCCCGTCACCCGCGCACTGACGGATGGCGACAGACCGGCTTGCTGTCCGCGCCACCGCGCCATTAACGTCCCGTTCGTGGCGCGGCCGCCTCCGTCCTCATCCTCCGAGCCGTCCTTGTCCGCGCGGATGGCGCGGCAGGCGCTCCGGCTCGCGGCGACGCGAGGCTTGCCGGTGGAGGCGCTCTGCCGGGAGGCGGGCTTCCGGATGGAGGACCTGGAAGACCCGGAGCTGCGAATTCCCTACGCCGCGCTGGACGGACTGCTGGAGCGGGCGGAGGCGCTGTCCGGGGACGCGAACCTGGGGCTGCACATCGCCCGCGTGGACGTGGTGGACCTGGATGACCCGGCCACCTTCGTCGTTCTCACCTGCGCGACGCTGCGGGACGCCATGGAGCGGGGCTGCCGCTACCAGCGCGTCTGGGGAGACGGGGAGCGCTTCCTGCTGGAGGAGACGGAGCGTGGGGTGCGCATGCGCTTCACGCCCGTGGGCGCGCCCCGGCCCGCGCACCGGCACCTGGTGGACGCGGCGCTGGTGCAGTTCGCCACCGGGGTGAGGGCCTTCACGGGCGTGGAGGTCCGGCCGCTCGTCGTGCGCTTCACCCACACCGCGCCCGCGGACCTCCGCGAGCACGAGGCGCTCTTCGGGTGTCCCTTGGAGTTCGGCGCGCCCTTCAACGCCATCGAGTTCTCCCACGAGGACGCCCAGCGGCCCTTCCTCCACGCGAACGCGCTGCTCAACGCCATGTTCCAACGTCAGGCGCAGCGTGCGCTGGAGCGTCTGCCGGACGTGTCCACGACCACCGAGCGCGTCCGGGAGCAGGTCCGGCGCGAGCTGGCCGGCGGGGACTTCTCCTTCGTGGCTGTCGCCCGGGCTCTGCGGCAGCCGCCGCGGACGCTCCAGCGGCGGCTCGCGGCAGAAGGGCAGCGCTACGCGGCCATCGTCGAGGCCCTGCGCCGCGAGCTGTCCGAGTCCTACCTCCAGCGCCGCATGTCCATCGCCGAGGTGTCCTTCCTCCTCGGCTACGCGGACCCGGTGGCCTTCCACCGCGCCTTCAAGCGCTGGTGGGGGCTGAGCCCGGAGGGCTTCCGGCGGGAGCGGCTCCAGGCCCCACGCTGAGCCATGGCCGCCGTCCGTCCGAGCGGCGGCTCAGGCCGCCTCGCGTCCGCTCTCCGCCGCCGCGCGCGCCAGCCGCTTCTGGATGGCGAGGAACAGCGCCTCGTGCGTGGCGGGGGAGGCGAGCTCCACGTCGCCACCGGCCTGTCCGAAGGCGGCCACCGCCTCACGCAGGGCCTCGCGCGCGGACATGGCCAGCATCAGCGGCGGCTCACCCACGGCCTTGCTGCCGTGGATGGTGTTGTGCTGCTGCGCCCGCTCCAGCAGCCGCACCCGGAAGTCGATGGGCGCGTCGCTGAAGGCCGGCACCGCGTAGGTGCTGGCGGAGTGCGTGAGCAGCCGGCCATTCGCGTCCCAGCGGAGCTCCTCGCCCGTGAGCCAGCCCAGGCCCTGGACGAAGCCGCCTTCAATCTGCCCGCGGTCCACGCCGGGGTTGAGCGAATCACCCACGTCCTCCAGCAGGTCCACGCGCAGCACGCGCTTGATGCCCGTGTGGCCGTCCACCTCCACCTCGCACACCGCCGCGCCGTAGGCGAAGTAGAGGAAGGGGCGTCCCCGGCCCTTGGCCTTGTCGTAGCCGATGCCCGGCGTCTGGTAGTAGCCCGTCGAGGACAGGCCCACGCGCGACAGGTACGCCGCCTCCACCACGTCCGCGAAGGGCAGGGCGACCTCGGGCTCCCCGCGCGGGCCCACCTTCCCGTCACTGAACAGCAGGGCGTCCGGCGCCACGCTCCGCCCGTGCCGGTCCGACAACAGGCGCACAGCCACCGGGGCCAGCCGCTCCCGCAGCGTGACGCAGGCCACGCGCACGGCGGCGCCGTTCAAGTCAGAGCCGCTGGAGGCCGCCGTGGCGGAGGTGTTGGGCACCTTGTCCGTCGCCGTCTTCGCCATCCGCACCGCGTCCGCCGTGACGCCCAGCTCGCGCATGACCACGCCCAGCACCTTGGTGTGCAGGCCCTGGCCCATCTCCGTGCCACCGTGGGACACCATGACCGAGCCGTCCCGGTACACGTGCACCAGCGCGCCGGCCTGGTTGAGGAAGGTGGCGGTGAAGGAGATGCCGAACTTCATGGGGGTGATGGCGAGCCCCCGCTTGATGAAGGGGGACTGGGCGTTGAACGCCGCCACGTCGCGCCGCCGGCGCTCGAACTCCGACGACTGCTTGAGCTCCTCCCACACGCGGAGGATGCGCTCGTCCTCCAGCTCCTGGCCGTAGTGCGTGGTGTTCGTCTCTCCGGCGCCGCGGTAGAGGTTGCGCTCGCGGACCTCGTCCGCTGGCAGCCCCACGGCCCGGGCCACGCGGGCGAGGACCTCCTCCGTCACCAGCATGCCCTGTGGACCACCGAAGCCGCGGAAGGCGGTGTTGGAGACGAGGTGCGTCTTCGCCACCCGCCCGGAGTACGCCAGCGCCGGCACGTAGTACGCGTTGTCCAGGTGGAAAAGCGCGCGGTCCAGGATGGACTCGGACAAGTCCAGGGACCAGCCGCCATTGGACACCAGCTGGACGCGCAGGGCCAGCAGCCGCCCCTGGTCGTCGAAGCCCACCTCGTAGGAGGCCTGGAACGGGTGGCGCTTGCCCGTCACCGCCATGTCCACGTCGCGGTCCAGCATCCACCGCACTGAACGCCCCGTGTGCCACGCGGCCAGCGCGACGAGCGCGGCGGGCGCGTTGCCCTGCGTCTCCTTGCCGCCGAAGCCGCCGCCCATGCGCGGCGACTTCACCACCACGCGGCTGCGCGGCAGGTGCAGCACATGGGAGATGATGGCCTGCACCTCGGACGGGTGCTGGGTGGAGGACACGACGGTGATGTCGCCGTCGTCACCGCGCTCGGCGAAGGCGGCCTGGGTCTCCAGGTAGAAGTGCTCCTGCCCGCCAATGGCCAGCGTGCCCGACAGGCGGTGGGGGCTGCTGTCCAGCGCGGCGTCCACGTCGCCCCGGCGGATGACGTGTGGCTCGGTGTGGTAGCTGCTCCGCGCCACGGCGTCCTCCACCGTGAGGATGGCGGGCAGGGGCTCGTACTCCACCTCCACGGCGCGGGCGCCCGCGCGGCAGGCCTCCACGGACTCGCCCACCACCAGCGCGACCATCTGCCCGTGGAAGAGCACCTCGCGGTCCGCCAGCAGCGGCTCGTCGCGGCGGATGGGGCCGGTGTCATTCATGCCGGGGATGTCCTCGGCCATGAGCACCTTCACCACGCCGGGCACCTTGCGCGCCGCCGTGGGGTCTCTCTTGAGGATGCGGGCGTGCGCATGGGGCGAGCACACCGGCCAGACCTCCAGCATGGGCCGCTGCTGCGCCTGGTCGTCCACGTACCGCGCGCTGCCCGTCACGTGGCCCAGCGCGCTCTCGTGCCGCAGCGCGCGCCCCGCGTCCGCGGGGGCCTGAACGTCACCCGCGTCGAAGCCCGGCGCGGCGTCCAGGGCCGGGCTGTGCGAGCCGGAGAAGAACTTCTCCAGCAGGCTCGCCACCAGCCCTCGCCGGTACTCCGCGCTGCCGCGCAGGTCGCTGATGGGCGTGAGCTCCTCCGCGAGCACGGGCAGCGCGCGCGCCACCGTCTCGGCCGTCCAGGGCTGCCCGGTGAGCACCGCCTCCGCGCGGCGCGCACGCACGGGCGTGGCCGCGACGCCGCCGTAGCCCAGGCGCGCCAGCGTCACCACGCCGCCCGCGTCCAGCTCCACGCGGAAGCCCGCGGCGACGATGCTGATGTCCAGCTCGCGCCGCTTGGACACCTTGAAGGAGTCGGAGAGCCGCCGTCCTCCCTCGGGCACGGCGGCGTGGGGGATGACGATGTGGCGAACCACTTCGTCCGGCTGGAGCGCCGTCTTCCGGTAGGCGAGGAAGAAGTCGGACAGCGCCACCGTGCGCTCGCCGCGCACCGAGCCCAGGACGAGCGAGGCCTCCAGGGCGAGCAGCACCGGCGCCATGTCGCCAATGGGCGACGCGGTCACCAGGTTGCCCGCCAGCGTGGCGCGCTGGCGAATCTGCCGGGAGGCGAAGACGTTGAGCATCTTCTTCACCTCGGGCAGCTCGTCACCCAGGGCCTCCTCCAGCGCCACCAGCGAGGCCGCGCCGCCCACATACCAGCCGTCATGCTCACGGCGGACGGCGCGCAGGGACTCCACGCCCTCGGTGGAGATGAGGAAGGGGTAGCGGCGGGCCTTCTTGGTGATGTCCACCCCCAGCTCGGTGGCGCCCGCCACCAGGTGGGCCTCCGGGTGCTTCGCGCGCAGGTCGAGCAGCTCCTCCCACGACGTGGGGCGCAGGAACGTCTGTCCACCGGCCTCGTAGCGCAGCGGGGACAACGGCTCGGCGGGGCCTTCGAGCGGCGCGGAGGGAATCGCCGTGGCGGGCGCGGGTCCTTCGTCGCGCTGGGCCAGCGCCTCCATCATCGCGTCGCGGATGGGGCGGTAGCCGGTGCAGCGGCAGAGGTTGCCACAGAGCTGGTCCGCCACGGCCGACGGGGTACAGACGTCCTTGCGGGAGTACGCCTCCGCCATGGAGACGATGAAGCCCGGCGTGCAGAAGCCACACTGCGAGCCGTAGTGCTTCACCATGGCCTGCTGCACCGGGTGAGGCTTCTCGCTGCTGCCCACGCCTTCCACCGTCACCAGCTCACGGCCGGCCACCATGGGCACCAGGGCGATGCACGCGTTGAAGGCGCGCAGGCAGCGGTTGCCCTGGGCGTCCCGGTCCACCAGGGCCACGGTGCACGCGCCGCAGTCGCCCTCGGCGCAGCCCTGCTTGGTGCCGGTGAGGCCGCGGGCCCGCAGGAAGTCGAGCAGCGTGGTGTTGGGGGAGACGCCATCGACGTGGACCGTCGCGCCATTGAGCCGGAACTCGAACATGTTGCTCATTCTCCTGACGAGACCCCGCGCAGGCGGGGCGTCTCCGAGGACGGGGCCCCGGCGGTAGTTTCGGTGTCTTCACCCGGGGCGCCCAGGTGATGGAGCTGGAGGAGGCCGGCGGCGATGCTCACCGCGACCTCCTGGGGCGACTTGCCGCCAATCTCCAGCCCCATGGGGCAGCGCACGCGGGCCAGCTGCGCCGCCGTCGCGCCCCGGGCCTCCAGGCGCTGACGGAAGCGGGCCCACTTGGTGTTGCTTCCAATGAGGCCCACGTAGCGCGCGGGCTTCTCCAGAGCGAAGGCGATGATGTCCTGGTCCAGGTCATGCCGGTGCGTCATCACCGCGAGGTACGTGCGGCGGGCGTCCCAGACGGCGCGCGAGGCGAAGATGTCCCACGGCTCCTCGTGGCGGATGACGGAGGCGGGGATGCGCTCGCCGTGGACCCACTCGGGGCGCTCATCCACCAGGTGGACCTGGAAGGGCGTGCCGTCCAACGTGCGGCACAGGGCCTGACCCACGTGGCCGGCGCCGAAGAGGTACAGGCGTGGGCCGTGGTTCACCGGCTCCATGAAGACGTCCACCACGCCGCCACAGCACTGGCCCAGCTTCGAGCCCAGCGGATACCGGTAGGCACGGGCTTCCCCTTTCTCCAGGCAGGCGCGGGCGTCCGCGAGGACGAGCTGCTCCAGGTGGCCACCGCCCACGGTGCCGTGGAACGTGCCGTCCGCGCGGACAAGCAGCTTCGCGCCGGGCTCGGCGGGGGTACTTCCCTGACACACCGTCACGGTCGCCACGGCGAACGGAACTTCGTCCCGCGACCACTCCGCCAGTTGGCGGACCCAATCCCACATGGTCCGGCCGAGTCTGCCACAGGCCGGGCCGCCCACGTCACGCCCATGACGCGGAGTCCGGCTCAAAACGCGTAGCGCACCTGGCAGTAGGGCAGGCGGCGGGCCAGCAGTTCCTTGAATTCAGCGACCAGGCGGCCCTTGAGGCCGGTGCGGTAGCGCACGTTGTGGCCGCCGCCCTGGGACACCTTGGCCTCCTGGGTGTCCGGCGTCCACAGCAGGGACTCCGCCTTCGGGTGCCAGCGGAGGTTCACCTCGTGGAGGCCCGGGTGGTGGGTGAGGAAGATGACCTCGGCGGCCAGCTGCGCCTTCGCGGCGGGGCCCAGGCCCGCGTCCACCTGCTGGAACAGCGCGTCGTACTCCTCCTGCCACCCCTCGTAGACGACGACGGGGGAGAAGTTGAGGTGGACCTCGTAGCCGGCGGCGACGAACGCGTCGATGGCGGCGATCCGTTCGGCGATGGGGCTGGTGCGCACGTCGAGCAGCTTCGCCTTGGCCGCGGGCATCAGGCTGAAGCGGAGGCGTGTCTTGCCCTTGGGGGCGTAGCGGAGCAGCTCGGGGTTCACCAGCTTGGTGGCGAAGGTGCCCATGGCGTTGGGCAGCGTGGTGAACAGGCGCACCAAATCCCGCACGTTGTCGCTGAGGGCGGCGTCCGCGGCGCAGTCGCTGTTGCAGCCGATGTCATAGGCCCAGTAGCGCGGGTCCACGCTGTTGGGCTCCGTCTTGGGCCCCAGCTTCCCCGCGTGCCGGCGGATGGCGGCGACAATCCGGTCGATGTTGACGAAGACGGTGACGGGGTTGGCGTAGCCCTTGTGCCGGGGGACGTAGCAGTAGGCGCAGCTCATGACGCAGCCGTTGGCGGCGGAGGGCGGGATGAAGTCGCAGCTGCGCCCGTTGGGTGTGAAGGACATCGTCTTCTTCACGCCCAGCACCAGGGTGCTGCCCTTGATGCGGTTCCACGCCTCGGCGTTGCCCGCGTTGCCGAACAGCCCGGGGATGCCCTGGTGCGAGGCCACGGGGATGCGCTCCGCGTCCGGGAAGCGCGCGAGGAGCTCCCGGCCCCGCAGGTGCTCCTCGACGCCCGTCTCCACGTAGATGCGGGACACCTTGAGCAGCCGGTCCAGCGGGCCGGGCTCCGAGGGCGGCGGGGCCGGGGGGAACAGGTCCAGGTTCGACATGGGCCGTGAAAGTGCTCACTGCTCGCGCAGGGGGAAACTCCAGGCTGTCGCGCGCGTCAGGTAGGGCTGCTGAGACTTGAGCTCTGCGACGTACGTCCCGGACGATTGGGCCGTGAAGGTCTGGTTCTCCGTTCCCGCCTCGTACGCCAGGGGGGCCTGCGCGCCATGGGGATCCAGGATTCGGAGGGTCGTTCTGCTGCCACTCACGACGTAGCTCCGGCCCGCCTCCAACTCGAAGGAGAGGACGTCCACGTCCGAGCCCAGCTCGAAGACGCCGGCCGTGCTCATGGGAACGGCCTGCGGCGTGGCGTGTCCAGCGTCGTCACCGTGGTCATCCGTGCTCGTCGGGTCCAACCGGAAGGTGAAGGTGTAGGGAGTCGACCTCGCGCTGACGATGAACGTGACGAGCCCCGAAGTCAGCGTATGGACGTGCCACAAGCCGTCCTCGGCCTTCAGCATGTAGAGGGGGGCGCCGGAGGTGCGCGTCGTCAGCGTACAGTCCCGGGTGCAGGACAGCCGGTAGAACACATTCGCGTCGAGCGGAACCGAGATGGCGTCCAGGTCCGGCACCTTGTGGATGAGCCCGGTGACGGTCTCCCCTACGTCGGCGAGGGTCGCCGTCTGGGGCGTGTCGCCATGGTCATCCATCCCCAAGTCGTCGACCCGCATCTCGATGTCGCTCCCCCAGGATGGATTCGGCAGCAAGTGCACGTAATACGTCCCCGTCGCCGCCGCTTCATGGACGATTCGGTTCCACTGCGTCTCCGCCAGCGTTTCGCCGTCCGCGTCCGTGAGTTTGAAGCGCCGCTCATACACGGCGGGGAGGAAGCGGAGGTCGTAGATGTGTCCCGCGGTGGCGAAGAAGGAGAAGACGTCCGCGTCGTTGGGGCCGTGGAGTCGTACGGCCATGGGGCTTCCCACCGTCAGCGGCGTCGCCCCCTGAAGCGCATTGGCGTGGTCATCCTGGCCCAGGTCGTCCAACTGGCACTGGGTGGCCAGGGTCGCGTCGAAGCTGCTGTAGACCCTGACGAACCAGGTGTTCGCGTCCGGGCGCAGCTGGCCCGCGCTGACGCGTGACGCGTCCCTCGTCACCCCATTCACCGGGGTGCCCTCGGCGTCCATGAGGTGCACCGAGACACTCTGGCTCTCGCAGGAGAACCGGAAGCCCTGGTTCGGCTCGGTGCGGAAGGTGAAGACATCCGCGTCATCCTGGAACTCGAGGGCGAGCGGGAAGGGGGTGTTCATCAGCGCGAGCGGCGTCGCCGTGGCGAGCGTATCGCCGTGCGAGTCCCGGCCCAGGTCCTCCAATCGGTACGCATACGTCCCCGAGGCACCGCTGCCTTCCGGGGCGGCCACGGTGATGAACCGCGGGGCCTCCTCCGTGGAGACGAACTCCACGCGGGTGCCTTCATTCGTCTGGAGGGACCACGTCCGCACCTCGCGCCCCGATGTCTCTACGAGGCGCACGTCCACGGAGGCCAGCGTTCCGGACCGGACGATGATGCGATAGCCGTGCCCAGCCGCGGTGGGCATGGCGAAGACGTCCCGGTCCGCCTTCGCTCGGAAGGGCGGGTGGATGATGCCCTCTTGGAAGTCCACCGAAGGGGCCAACGCCGTGGCGGTCTCCGGGGTGTCACCATGGTCGTCCGACTGCCGGTAACCGACGATGGCGCAGGTGAGGCCCGCGGCCTGCTCCCAGGCGCCGCAGCGGCAGACGGGCGCGCTGTTTTCGGCGACGCAGCGCCCCGCGCTGCATTCCACGTTGGCACAGACGCGTGCGTCCTCTTCAGCGGAGGGGCCACCACAGGCGGCGAAGAGGCCAACGGCCATCAGCGCGAGCAGGGGCGTGAGGTTGTCGGAGCGATTTCGGGGCACTGGGAAACCTCGGATTGACGCCGGTCGAGCGACCGTCATAACCGAACGCGTGCCCATGCAAACGCTCTCTCGTCCCGCCGCGCGGACCCTGGTCTTGCTGTCACTCCTGGTGTCGTGGCCGACCTTCGCGCAGCAGCCCGAGGAGCGGGACCCGGGCTTTCCTCGCTGGCTCGCCCTCTCCGCGCGAGGGGGCTACCTCATGCCGGGCGGGCGCATGGACGGCGCCGCTGAGCCGCTCTATTTGTATGAGGTCTACAAGGGGCTCTTGGCCGCTATCGTGGAGCCCACCATCCGGCTCGGCTCCAGCATCGAGGTGGGACCCTGGGCCCAGTTCTCCCATGCGCAGATGCGCATTCGCTGCTCCGCTGAGCGGGCGTGCAAAGGCAGCAACCTGCGCTTCGGCCTCCAGGGGAACTACCACTGGAACCCATCGGGACCCATCGACCTCTGGTCGGGGGTGGCACTTGGATACGATACGAGCTCGTTCTCGGTGCCCGCGGCGGAAGTTACCTACTCGGGGCCTGACGTCACGCTCCAGGCCGGGTTCGACAAGAACTTCGGCGGGAACTTCTGGGCCGGGCTCTTCGTCACCGGCACAGGTGGCCAGTACAACAAGCTGGAGGTGCGCCTGCTCAATGGCGCGGGGAGCGAAAGCCTCCGCGAGCGCGCCTTCCATCTGTGGCTCGGCTTCGGTTTCCGGGTGAGGGTGGCCGTTCCTCACCCGGCGGCCACGAACTGACGTCGCCAGGTCGAGCCCGTCACGCCGCCAGGGGCGCGGGCGGTGGGGCGGACACGGCGCGCCGCATGGGCTGTGCCTTTCCGTACGTCAAAGAGCGCCACGCCCACTCCACGGGCCCGAAGCGGAAGCGTGACAGCCACAGGTGGCTCCACAGCACCTGGACGCAGAAGACGCCCACGCAGATGACGACGCACGCGAACGGTCCCCGCTTGCCCGCCTGTCCCAGGCCATAGCCGTAGAAGATGAGCAGGCTGATGACCGTCTGCGCCAGGTAGTTCGTCAGCGCCATGCGCCCGGCGGGCGCGAGCAGCCCCAGCGCCCGCTGCCAGGTGGCGCGCTGGAAGAGCAGGGTGATGCCCGCCACGTACACGCCCGCGAGCCCCACCTGTGCCAGGTTGCGCAGCGGCGCGAGCACCAGGGGCAGCCACACGGGCATCGTCTCCGGCGTGAGCACCTTGTTCTGCATGAGCACCGTCACCGCCAGGCCGGGCGCGGAGCCCACCACCGCGGCCACCAGCCCCCAGCCGAGCAGGCGACGAAAGAACCCCAGGTGCGCGGGGACGTCCTGGAAGATGCCGCGTCGTCCCGCCCAGAGCCCGAGCGCGAAGCGGCCCAGACAGGTCAGCAGTCCGGACAGCATCATCAAGAAGAACTCATCGCGGTAGAACCCGGCGCTGGTCTTCGTCACCTCCCACCAGCTCCCCCCGGTGATGGCCGTCAGCATCCGCGCTTGAAGGGCGGTGGACTTCTCGCGGGCCGCGGCCATGGCCGCGGCACCGGCCTCGGGTGACTCCGCCAGGAGCTGCGGCAGCCGAAAGAGGAGGTTCGTGAGCACCGGCAACAGCAATACGAGCACCGCCGCGATGATGAGCACCGTCCGGTCCGAACGCCGCCGCAGGAGCAGCAGGGCGAAGCCCATCAGCGCATACGAGGAGAGGATGTCGCCGTACCAGAGCAGGAACAGGTGCAGGACACCCAACACCAGCAAGACGGTCAGCCGCCTCGCGTAGAGCGGGACGAACCCGCCACCGCGCGCTTCGGCCCGGCCGAGCTGCACCGCGAAGCCCAGGCCGAAGAGGAAGGCGAACAGGGTGATGAACTTCCCGGAGACCAGCACCTCGAAGGCATACCGGGTGACGGTGTCCAGGAGCGAGGCATTGGCGATGGACGCCTCGGCTTGTTCCCGGGGCAGGAACACCCTGCCGCTGAACCACATCTGCACGTTGGAGATGAGGATGCCGAAGAGCGCGAAGCCACGCAGCGCGTCGAGCAGCTCCAGTCGCTCACCCGCCTCGACTGGGCGGGCTTCGGCGAGCGGCGCGGATGCAGCGGAGGAAGGGGCGGTGGGCATGATGGCGTAACAACGTCATACAGCGACCGCCATTGCGAATTCCTTCGCTTTTGATGCGTGTCTTTCCGCGTCCCAGAAGCGGACAGGGATTGGGTTACACGCCGATACGCGGACATACATCCTTCACGAGGCAGTCATCGCATTTCGGTTTCTTTGCGGTGCAGGTGTAACGCCCATGGAGGACGGTGGCGGGGCCAAAGAAGGTCCACTGTTCCTGGGGCACCAGCTTCATCAGGTCTTCTTCAATCGCCTCGGGTTTGTCTTTCTTCGTCAGGCCCAGGCGCTGGCTGACGCGCGCCACGTGTGTGTCGACGATGATGCCGGACGGGAGATTGAAGGCGGTGTTGAGGACGACGTTGGCCGTCTTCCGCGCCACGCCTGGGAGCGTCACCAGCTCGGCGATGGTGCGGGGGACTTCACCGCCGAACGTGTCGAGCAGCGCGCGGCTCATGGCCTGCACGGACTTCGTCTTCTGCTTGAAGAAGCCGGTGGGCTTGAGGTCCTCCTCCAGCGCGGCGGTGTCCGCGTCGGCGAAGGCCTGGGGACCTGGGTACTTGGGAAAGACAGTGGCGGTGACGCGGTTGACGCGCTCGTCGGTGCACTGCGCGGCCAGGATGGTGGCGACGAGCAGCTCGAAGGGTGTGGACCAGTTGAGTTCGTAGCGCGCATCCGGATGGGCTTCACGGAGGCGCTCGAGGAGGAGGGCGGCTTTCTCGGCGGGATTCATGGTGGCGTGCGTGGGCGCCACCCTACCTGGAGCGTCTGACAGGAGCCACGGTGTTGTCGCCTCTTCTTCTCGCGCTCCGACATCGAACACCCTGTCTTCACATAGGGGGCCACGGATGGGCGAAGCTCAAAGTGACCAAGTCGTATTGGTCGATAGTCGAGGATTCGCGGCATGGCACGACGCAACCGCATTTCGGAATCAGGAGAAAGGTGGGGCGTGAATGCCCCACTTGATGCGCCATCCTATGGAAGCGGGTCCCGGTACTCGAATTGGCTAAGGTACGCATCGTCGAGCATGCCGGATGGCTGAAGACTGTGTTGGCCTAGCGCGAAGCGGCCCGAGTCCGGATCCCAGAGGCGATACTGGTCGATGCTTGCTCGCTTGAAGGAAAACCACGGGCTGATGTCGACCGTCTCAGCGGGCGTCGTATTGCAGGGATTCGGGCTCAGGTGGTGGTAAATGCGATAGCCCTTGAAGTCGGTGATGAGCCCCTCCGCCTTGACCAGAACGGCGCCGTCCCAGATGGCCTTGTGCGCGCCGTTCGGCGTGGTGCAATTGCCATTGGCATCCAGAATGATGTCATGGGCGCCACTCGGGACCTTGTGGGAAGCCCCCGGGAAGCGGGCTTCGAACTTCTTGATGATGTCCGCGACCATCAGCGGACTGGTCGCGACCGCTGCGTCACTGAATCCCTTGCCAGTGTCCTCGATGAAAACGTCTTTCACACCGAGAACCCGGGCGCTGTTGAGCAACTCCACCCGCCGCATCAGGCCGATGTCCTCCTCCGACATGTCGTGGTTGTGGTGGGCCGGGTGAGCGCTCGGATTGGAGGGGTTATAGAGGGGGCAGTTGGCGACGCTCGCGGAAAAGTCACATTCGGAGCTGCCAGGCACCATCGGCTCCGAGTTCAACATGGCCCGAAGGCAACTGTTGTGCCCGTCAGTGATGAGGACGAGATAGACGGGCCGTCCCGCCTCGACGTGCTCGCGGATTCCTCCCGCCATGCCAATGGCCTCGTCGTCGGGATGCGGGATATAGAAGATTACGGGCCACTCGCTCATGGCTCGCTGTGCACTCGCGCGATGGAAGAGCTCCGAGGGCGAGCTCCCTTCCTGGCATGCCGGAGTCAACGCAAGGAGGCATACTGCCGCGATCAACTTTTTCATCGTACCTACCTGGGAAAGAAGACACGTACCCCACTGAGCTGCGGAGTGCCGGAAACGAAGCACCAGGGAAATGATACCCCACTCCTTTGTCTCTTTGGGGCTGGGGCCGAGTCACTCACGACAGGCTTCGGGCTACTTGGACATTTGTGTCTGAGGTGCGTGCGTGAGCTACCCTCGGGAGCATGGCGCCAGATCAGATGCGCTCGGTCGATGCCGCGCTTCGCGAGTACCTTGAGCGAAGGTGTAAGGGGCGCGTAAGCGTTCACGGGGGTAGTGCTCGCCTGAGGGGGCAGTTGGGTTGCGACCGGTGGGCCCTACCACGCTCGACGTAGGCCGGGGGCGAAATAGAAATACTGAGACGTGGCCACGCTCGACCCGAAAGATGCGCGCATCGCGGAACTGGAGCAACAGTTGAGCGAGGCGCACGTGCGAATCGAGCAACTGGAGGCGCGCATCGTGGAGTTGGAGGTGCGGCTGCGTCGCACTTCGCGCAACTCCTCGTCGCCCCCTCCTCGGACCCGCCCGGTACGCCGCCCAGGAAATCGGAGCCAACCGGCCGGAGGCCAGCCCGGCCACAAGGGCCGCAAGCGCGAGTTGCTGCCATTGGAGCGGGTGAGTGAGGTCGTCGAGGTGCCAGCGCCGGAGCGGTGCACTGGACGCGCCTGACGGGGTTCATCGCGCTTTGTACCGGACGCTTTCGGTGAGCGTCAAGGTTGATGTCGCGTGAAAGGATTCAGCCAATGCGCTTCAACTCGTGCACTGCCGGGCTGAGTCTGTTCGAGGGCAAGACCCTCTGCAGCAACTGCCATCCAAGCCAGCGCGGTCCCAATGACGAGCCTCCGCTCTTCACCGATTACACCTTCGACAACCTCGGCGTACCTCGCAACCTGCTCAACCTCTGGTACTGGGAGTTTCGGTTCAACCCGGAGGGGCCATTCTGGCTCGACCTGGGCCTGGGCGCCTTCCTGCATACGCGGCCTGACTACGCGCCCTATGCCCGCGCCAACCTGGGCAAGGTCAAGGTCCCCACGCTGCGCAACGTGGACAAGCGCCCCTTCCCGGCCTTCGTCAATGCCTACACCCACAACGGCTACTTCAAGAGCCTCGAATCCATCGTCCACTTCTACAACACGCGGGATGTACTGCCTGTATGCCTCGCGGGTGACTCCAGTGCCCCTGGCGTGGATTGCTGGCCTGCCCCCGACGTGGGGTTGAACCTCAACACCGACGAGATGGGCAACCTGGGGTTGTCGCCGCAGGAGGAGCAGGCCATCGTCGCTTTCATGAGGACGCTCTCGGACGTGTACTACGCGCCCACGGCGGATTGAGGGGCTGCCGGGGGGGGGCGCTCAGCCACCCCGGGGCGCCATCTGCTGGAGCAGCCGCACGGTCTCCGGCGCGGCCAGTGTGGGCGCATACGCCGTGAGCGCGACCCCGGACACCACGCGGGTGATGTTGTGGTCCACCTTTCCAGCCTGGGACCAGACCGCCCCGGGCGGCGCGGTGATGTACGCGGAGAAGGTGTGGTGCCCTGTACCGGGCCGCTCGCCAATGACGTGGATGAGGGCCCGGCGACGGGCCGCGTCCTCCAGGCCCGCGTACAACGCCTCGCCCACGCGGTAGCCCGCGCGAACGCGCCCGGACGTGAGCACCAGATGCTCCGGCGCGGGCTGGTACCCCGCGTCAATCAGCGCCGCGCGCAGCGCCTCCAGATAGGGCGCGAGTTGTCCCTCGTCCATGATGGCCAGCGCGTTGAGTCCATCGGACACCATCAACTGCACGTCATACCGTCCCGCGTGCCGTGTCCTCAGCGCGCGCACGACCTCCAGCGACGCGGCATCGAGCTGCTCTCCGGTCTCCGGATGAAGGATGTACTCCGTCCGGTCTTGCGACTTCGACACCAGCCGCACGCCCTCCGGCACGGTGGTGATGAACGCGGGCGTCAGCTCCGTCCACAGGCTCTTCTTCGAGTCCGCATAGACACGGCGCAGCTCCGCGTCCAGCGTGGGCTCCAGGTCCCAGGGGTGCGCGCCGTATCCACGCGCCATGGGCACGCCGCGCGCGCGAATCGCGGAAAGCTGCTGCTCCGCGTCCGCCCGGATATCCGCCTCCGGCCGGGCATCGCCCTTCGCGCGCAGGTACTGGAGGTAGACCCAGATCGGATCTCCGAAGTGAGAGGTGGGTTTCCCCTGTGCGTCGATGACGCCCAGGCGCTGGAAGAAGGCCCACATCCGGTCATCCACCTTGTAGCCGAACTGCTCGCGGACGCGGACGTGGTCCTGGAACCCGGTGGTGAGGTAGCCCAGCATCGGGTCGTTCTTCGTGGGCAGCGCCATGAGGTACGCCGGATTCGCCGGCATGATGCGCTCGATGCACCAGTCCAGGTCGTCCAGTGACACGTCCATGTGCAGCGTGGAGCAGATGTCCAGGCCGATGGTGAGCCCGTGCAGCTTGCCCATGGCGATGTCTTCCAGGCAGCAGCGCACCAGTTGCTCGCGGGTGCGGAACACCTCCGGTCCAATGAAGCCCGCCACGTCGTTGAGGTGCACCCACGGCGCCGCGCCCTGCCGCGCACGGGCCACGCGTTGGGACAGGGCCCTCGCGAAGCCGTACTTGCGCGACTCATGGAGGACCATGTCGTAGCCATGGCCGTGGCCGTTGGTGAAGTCCGCGCCCTGGCCCGTCTCGAAGTAGAGCCCATAGGGGCCGGTGCGCGCGTCCGCATAGGCGAGCATCTTCTCCACGGAGATGTCGAAGGTCGCGTTGGCGCTGTCGCTGCCCGCGATGCTCTGGAACCAGACGCCCGTGGTGCCGGGCTGCCGCCGCTCCACCTCCGCCTGCACGTCGATATGGGACAGCACGCAGTGGGGCAGCACGTCCGTCAGCCCGAAGGTCACCAGCACCTCGAGCAGCGCGGACTCGATGGCGGCCACGGACTCCGGCGAGGAGGACACCGGGTTGCACCCGAGCACCACGTCGCCCACCGCGTATGAGAAGCCGTCGAACACCTGCCAGCGGATGTCGTCCACGTTGTCGGTGGGCGAGTTGGGCTGGATGCGCGCTCCCATGTAGCCGCGCGCGCCCACGTTGCTGCCCGGCAGCGGGTTGAACACCTTTCTTCCCAGCGCGATGAGCTCCGCGTCGCTCATCAACTTGACGACGCAGCCAATGGCGTCGCTGCCCAGGCCGGGACTGATGGCATGAATGGCGGCCTCGTCGGACTCCAGCAGGAATCGCCGCAGCCGTCCCAGCGTCCAGTCCGCCGTCCGCGCCGTCGCCTGAGGGTCCTCGGCCTCCAGGCTCAGCGCGTGCAACGCGTCCTGGAGCAATGGGTGTCGCCGCACGTCCGCCAGCCGCGTGTGCCCCAAGAGCCTGCGCGCATTCGCACGCGAGTGCTCATCCGCGGCGGCGACGCCCACCAGCGAGTCGCCTTCCTTGAAGGTATTGGCCGCGCCCAGCACCTGCTTGTAGAGCGTGTCGTCGAAGCCGCCCCGGAGCCGCTGGACGTAGCCGAAGACGTCCTCGCCCGACTTCACGTCGGGGATGTAGACGCCCTCCGGCGTGGGGGTGGGCGTCGGCTTTCTCCGGCAGCCCAGGACGGAGGCGGCCGCGCCTCCCACCATCGCGGTCAGCACTGCGCGCCGGTGCAGCAGGAACCTCGGGTCCAGGTGCATGGTTCTCCCTCGCTCAGGACTCACCTGGCGGCAGGGAACACCCGTCTTCCCGCCGCGCACAAGCAGGGCCCTGGCGCTGCCGCGTGTCGCTGTAGGGCGCCCAACGGAGCGCTACGGCTGGGGTCTGAGCACTCCCGCGAGGTTCGGACAATTGGCCCCCGTGCGGGCTGCGCGCGCATCCCTGGACGGGCGCTGCCGCTGCGCCTAGGGTCCGCGCGCATCCACTTCTCTCCCCCCGAGTGAGAACACCATGGTCTCGGACATCTTCAATCCAGCGCGCTGGAAGGCCGTCGAGGGCTTCAAGTGCAAGGACATCACCTTCCACCGCGCGGTGGACCAGGGCACGGTCCGCATCGCGTTCAACCGCCCCGAGGTGCGCAACGCCTTCCGGCCTCGCACCGTGGACGAGCTGTCCCGGGCGCTGGAGGCCACGCGCTTCATGACGGACGTGGGGTGCGTGCTGATCACCGGCAACGGGCCGTCGCCCAAGGATGGCGGTTGGGCCTTCTGCTCCGGCGGTGACCAGCGCATCCGCGGCAAGGACGGCTACAAGTACGAAGGCGAGGAGGGCGAGTCCGACCCCGCGCGCCTGGGCCGGCTCCACATCCTGGAGGTCCAGCGGCAGATTCGTTTCCTGCCCAAGGCCGTCATCGCCGTGGTGCCGGGCTGGGCCGTGGGGGGTGGGCACAGCCTCCACGTCGTCTGTGACATGACCATCGCCAGCAAGGAGCACGCGGTGTTCAAGCAGACGGACGCGGACGTGGCGTCCTTCGACGCGGGCTACGGTTCGGCGCTGCTGGCGCGGCAGATTGGCCAGAAGCGGGCGCGGGAGATCTTCTTCGTGGGCGCCAACTACTCGGCGGAGGAGGCCTTCCAGATGGGCATGGTCAACGCCGTGGTGCCCCACGCGCAGCTGGAGGAGTTCGCGCTGGAGTGGGCCGCGGAGATCAACACGAAGAGCCCCACGGCGATCAAGATGCTGAAGTACGCGTTCAACCTGCCCGACGACGGACTGGTGGGCCAGCAGCTCTTCGCGGGCGAGGCCACGCGCCTGGCCTACGGCACCGACGAGGCGCAGGAAGGCCGCGACGCCTTCGTCCAGAAGCGCAAGCGCGACTTCAAGCGCTTCCCCTGGTCCTACTGAAACGGCGGACGCCGAGGCGGCGCGGACGCCCTGGCCATACCCATCCAGGGTGATGGTCGGCGGAGGGGGCCTCGTGTTCTAGGCATCTTCCATGCCGAACCTCTCCGCGTCCCTCCTCGTCGCGCTCGCGAGCCTGGCGCTGGGCTGCTCCAGCGGCGCCACGGGCCCTGTCAGCCGTCGCGCAACCTCCGCGCCCGCTCCGGCTTCCACCACGGCGTGTCTCGACACCACCTCATGTTGCCTCCAGCGTCATCCGACGCAACCTGAGCTGTGCGGCCTCTCCGCCTCGGAAGCTGTCGTCTACCTGTCGGAAATCCGGGCCGTGACGAAGGAGCGCGAGGTGAATCGGGACGACGGCGCGAATGCCGGATGGAAGCGGCGCTGCGTGGACACCCATGCCCATTGCAGGGAGGCGGGGAGGGGACGATGGGCGGGAGACTGCTACGCCTGTTTCGTCCGCTGCGAGCGCGAGCGGGAATGGCCCTACGCCAGCTGTCACCGGAGATAGCGCTGGCGTCAGGCGCCGCCCACGATGTCCAGGATGACGGCGTAGTGCACGCCCGCCGCGGCCACGACGAGCAGGTGGAAGATTTCGTGGTAGCCGAAGACGGTGGGAATCGGGTCGGGCCAGCGGCGCGCGTAGATGACCGCGCCCACGGCGTAGAGCACGCCGCCCAGCACGAGCCACGCGACGCGCCCGGAGCCAATCACCTCCGGCAGTCGCAGCATCACCGGCGCGGCCACGGCGCCCAGCGCGACGTAGAGCGCGGAGCGCAGCCCCCGCGAGGTGTGCACCCCCATGAGCGTGAGGCCCGCGCCCGTCAGCGCGGCGACCCACATCAACCAGAGCAGATACCGGCTGGTGTCACCCGTGGTGTCCAGCGTGGCCATGGGGGTGAATGAGCCCGCGATGAGGATGTAGATGGCCGCGTGGTCGAAGCGCTGGATGCGCCGGTACGCGTCCATGCCCCAGGTGAAGCGGTGGTAGGTGGCGCTCACGCCGAACATCAGCACCAGGCTGCCGCCGAACACCAGGTCGGCCACGTATTGGGGGCCGCGCGCCGGCAGCAGCGCCAACTGGATGCACCCGAGCAGCGCCGCCACGAAGGCCACGGCGTGGGACACGCCTCGCAGCCGGGGCTTGACGCTCTCGATGAGGAGCAGGGTATCGGTGCCATCTGGGGACGACATGGACTGCTCGTAATCATTGAAGGTCATCACCGCGTCAGCGCGCGGTACGTCTCGTCCACCTTCTGACGCCCGGGGCGCCCGAGCGTCCAGCGCCGCGCGATAAAATCGCTTGCTGGTATCGAGGTCCGGGAGGCGCGGATGGACGTGATCGAACAGCCGGCCCTCGTGGAACGCCCTGAGGCTCCTCCACGGTGGTATGCCGCACTGTCCCCAAGCGGTGCGTAGGGAGGCGCGGGGCTGACATGAAACCTCACATGCTGACCTTCTTTTGCGAGCTGGAGGCGGAGCCTCTGCGCGAGCTGTTCGCCACTGCTGGCGTCGTGGAGGACCTGGCGGCGCTGGAGGCCGGGGTGAGCCTGGGCCTGCTCGACCTGGGGCCGGAGCGGGCGCAGGTGGTCCAGCGGCTGAACCGGGTGGGCATCCCCGTCACGGCGTGGCTGCTGCTGCCCGACGACGAGGGCTACTGGTTCCATGCGGGCAACGTGGCGCAGGCCACGGCGCGCTACGAGGACTTCCAGGCCTGGACGGCCGAGCACGGCTTGACGTGGGAGGGCGTGGGGCTGGACATCGAGCCGGACCTCCGCGAGCTGCGGCGGTGGATGGAGGGCGGGTGGCGGCAGCTGGGCGAAATCCTGCCCAGGCTCGTGCAGGGGCGCCGCGTCCGGGACGCGCGGGCAGGGTACGCGCGGCTGATGGAGCGCATCCGCGCGGACGGCTACCGGGTGGATGCCTACCAGTTCCCCATCATCGTGGACGAGCGGGAGTCGCGCTCCACGCTGGTGCAGCGGCTGGCGGGCGTGCTCGACCTGCCGGCGGACCGGGAGGTCCTCATGCTCTACACCAGCTTCCTGCGGCCCTACGGCCCCTCCGTGCTCTGGAGCTACGGGCCCGGAAGTCAGTCCCTGGCGGTGGGCGTCACGGGCGGCGGCGTGGAGCTGCCCGGCGCCTTCGCCGCGAAGCCCCTGGATTGGACGGAGTTCTCGCGCGACCTGCGTCTGGCGGTGCGCTGGACGCATGACCTCCACGTCTTCAGCCTGGAGGGCTGCGTCCAGCAGGGCTTCTTGAACCGGCTCCGCACCTTTGACTGGGATGCGCCCGTCACCCCGCCAGCGACCGCGGCGCGCCGCGTGGATGCCGTCCGGCGCGCGGCCCGGCTGCTCCTCCGCACGAGCGCCTGGGTCCTTCGTTGAAGGACGGACGGACAGCCCGGTAGCCGCCGTGCGTCATCACCGTGTCGTGGCACATCGCGATTGACGCTCGGGGAGGGCGGGGGTGTCATGCGCCCCGGCCACCTCCACCCGATGCCCGGCGTCCCTTCCGGGCTGGGAGCCTCATGTCCGCTTTTCGCATGACGTCCAAGCTGCTCGGCGCGCTGCTGCTGTCCGCGAGCACGCTCCACGCGGCACCCTCATGGGCCGCCGCGCCCGCCTCCTCGCCTGTCGCCGTGCCCAACGGGAACTTCGAGATTGCGGGGGGCTCCGGCTCGCTCCCCGCCTTCTGGAAGGCCCGAGGCCAGGGGAAGGCGTCCGGAAGCGCCGCGGCGAAGGTGGAGGGCGCTCGCGGGCTGGCCATCGAGAACCCGGTGGGCGGCGCCGAGACGACGGTGGAGTCCGAGGCGATGAAGCTCCAGGTGGGCCAGCTCTACCGGCTCAGCGCCTGGGTCCGCACCCGAGGCGTCCAGGCGGACCCGCAGGCGCGCTACCCCACGGCGCACGGCGCCTGCCTGTCGATGAAGAGCTTCCCCTTCACCAACTGCTCGCCCGCGCCCGCGACGGAGGCGGGAGGCCGCGCGTCGGTGCTCTTCTTCGCCACCCAGTCCTCGGACCGGGTGCAGCTCCACCTGGGCCGCAACGGCAAGGCCACGGGCACCGCCTGGTTCGACGACGTCCGCATGGAGAAGGTGGACGACATCACCGCCTACATCCCCCTGGAGTCGGTGCGCTGGGCCGGCAAGGGCTTCCGCTATGACGAGGGCGGGTGGATCTATGTCCACATCGAGGGCGAGCCCTACGAGCGGGGTCACCAGTTCGGCCGGCTGGTGCCACAAGAAATCGTCCGCTACATGGAGAAGCTCGGCATCGAGAAGGACAAGACGGACGCCTCCAAGGGGTGGAACCACCGGCGGCTGCTCGCGGACGCGCTCTTCCTGCGCAAGTACGACACGGAGTTCCTGGAGGAGATGAAGGGCATCGCGGACGGCGCCAACAAGGCGGGCGCGAAGTTCAAGGACCGCGAGCTGGACCTGCTGGACATCGTCACGCTCAACTCCGCCGTGGACGCGGGGCAGCTCGCCGAGGCGAACCGCGCCACGGGCACGCCGCTCACCGGCCGCACCTTCCTCAAGGCGGAGGAGGACGCGGAGCGGGCGGGGAAGGGGGACCACTGCTCCTCCTTCGTGGCCACCAAGTCCGCCACCCCGGATGGCCGCGCCATCATGGGGCAGATCTTCATGTGGGGCGGCTACACGGGCGTCCACTGGGACGTGGTGCTGGACGTGAAGCCCACCAGGGGCCACCGCTTCGTGATGCAGACCTTCCCCGGGGGCATCCACAGCGGCGCGGACTGGTACGTCAACGCCGCCGGCATCGTCATTGGCGAGACGACGGTGGGGCAGTCGCCGTTCGACATGAATGGCACGCCCCAGAGCAACCGCATCCGCAAGGCGGCGCAGTACGCGTCGTCCATCGACGACGTCGCCCGCATCATGAAGGACGGCAACAACGGCCTCTACACCAACGACTGGACGCTGGCGGACACGAAGACGGACGAGGGCGCGTGTCTGTTGCTGGGCACGAAGAAGACGCGCCTGTGGCGCACCGGCGGCAAGGGGCAGGCCGGGGACACGCCGGGCAACCTCAAGGACTTCATCTGGGCCAACAACAACAACCGGGACCTGGAGGTGCGCAAGGAGTACGTGCCCAACCCGGACAACGCCCCGGTGGACCTGGCCTTCAACACCTGGAACCGCGACATCGCCTTCCAGGAGTACTACGCGAAGCACGGCAAGAAGGGCTTCGACCTGGACACCGCCATCCGGATGCTGGCCTCCAGCCCCATCAACCGGCCGCACGCGTGTGATGGCAAGGTCACCACGTCGGAGATGGCCCAGAAGCTGATGTTCCTGGCCCACTACGGCAAGACGACGCTGCGCGAGAAGATGGTGGGGGGCCGGTGGATTCCCGACCTGCCCGGCGCCACGCCGCACCTGTCGCTGGGCTACACGGCGTTCAGCCCCGTCGTCGTCGCGGAGAAGCTGGAGGCCGCTCGCAAGGGCTGGACGCCTCCCGCCGCGCCGGCCGCGCTCAAGCGTGACGTGTCGAAGGTGAAGGACGCGTTCGTCTTCGGCCGGCCCCTGCTGTGGGCCAACACCGTGTTCCCCGCGACGGATGGGGAGAACTGGCTGGTCAGCGGCACCGCCGCGTACTGGAAGCTGCTCAAGGGCTTGCCGGCAGGTGGAGACACGTCCGACAAGGCCTTCGAGTACCAGCGCGACGCGCTGGCCGACCTCAACGCGCGCTACCTCTTCACCACCTCGCGCGAGGCGGACGTGGTGCCGGCTTCCGCGAAGACGGACTACGGCCGCTACGGCGCCTACATGCTGCCGCGCATCAAGGGCACCTTCCTGCTGCACCAGCTCCGGCTGCTGCTGGGCAACGCCCCCTTCTCCAAGGCGATGAACGCCCTGCATGGCCGCTACGCCAACAAGAACGTCACCACCGCGGACTTCAAGCGCGCGGTGCTGGAGGCCACCGGCCGGGACGTGGGCCTCCTCGTGTCGCAGTGGGTGGAGCAGACGGGGCTGCCGCAGCCGCGCCTCCGCGCCAGCGCCGCGCAGGTGAAGGACGGCTACGAGGTGACGCTGAAGGTGGAGCAACCCGGCTCGCGCCCCTGGCACTTCGTCACGCTGGTGGAGGTGCGCACCGCGAAGGGCGCCACGCTGGAGCGCGTGGAGGTGAAGGGCCTCAACGAGACGTTCACCTTCCGCACGGCGGAGCCGCCCGTCCGCGTGGTGTTCAACGCCGGCAATGACATCCCGGTGCCGCGCGAGCACCACCAGACGCTGTCGAACCAGCTCGACGCCTGGGAGAAGCTCCTATTGGTGCACGGCACAGCGCGCCAGACGGAGTCCATGCGCACGCTGGCGCTGGGCTACCGCGAGGTGCTGGCGGACGCGTTCGTGGAGTACCTGATGCCCATCAAACCGGACGCAGAGGTGACGGACGCGGAGCTGGCGGACCGGGACCTGGTCCTCTTCGGCGGCGCGGAGGACAACGCGCTGCTGGCGCGGCTGGCGACCGAGAAGCAGCTCCCCGTGGAGCTGGGGCGGCGCTACTTCCGCTGGCAGGGCAAGACGTACGGCCGCCCGGATGATGGCCTGGCCGTGGCGCTGCCGAACCCCTGGAACCCGAAGCGGTCGCTGTACCTGTTCGTGTCCAACAGTGGACTTCAGCTCTGGCACATGACGCGCGCCTACCAGCGCGGCCTGCCGGGCTGGGCCCTGTTTCGCGGCGCCGAGGTGAGCGCCAAGGGCTTCCACGACGTGGACGCCCTGGCCCAGGACGTCGCGGTGACGGTGACGCCCGCTGTACCAGCGCCCACGCCCGCGCCTGTACCGGCGCCCGTGCTGGGCCCGCCGCGGCGGTAGCGCGCGCAGTGAGGGGTCCCACCGCGCGGAAGGTGCGGGTGGGGCCCGCTCCATGGAATAGGGTCCGCGCCCGGATGTTCTTCCTGCCTGCCCGGAGGGACGACGACCCTCCGCGTCTGGCAGCATCCGCCGCCCCTCATTTCTCTCGGAGCCGCATTGAGCCCCCTGAAGACCGTCTCCCGCCGTGCCTGGGCCCGCAGCGCCCTGGGCACCCTGCTCCTCACCGGCTGTGCCACCACGCAGCAGCCGCCCCCTGCAGATGATGCGCCGCCTCCGGCCGTGCCCGCCGCCCAGGCCGCCTCCACGGAGGCCGTGCGTTCGCTGGGCGTGGAGCTGAAGCACCTGGACCGCGGCGTCCGGCCGCAGGACGACTTCTACACCTTCGTCAACGGCAACTGGCTGAAGACGACGTCCATCCCCGCGGACCGCGCCCGGTACGGCACCTTCATCGAGCTGGCGGACAAGGCCGAGCTGGCCATGCGCGCCATCATCGAGGAGTCCGCCGCCGCGAAGGAGCGCCACCCCGGCTCCACCGCGCAGAAGGTGGGGGACCTGTACAACAGCTTCATGGACACCCAGCACATCGAGTCGCTGGGCCTGAAGCCGGTGAGCGACGAGCTGGAGCGCGTGAAGGCCGTGAAGCGCGCGGACGCGCTGCCGGAGCTGTTCGCGACGCTGCTGCGCGAAGGCGTGCCGGCGCCGTTCGGCATCTTCGTGGGCCAGGACCAGAAGCAGGCCACGCGCTACACCGTCTACGCCACGCAGCTGGGCCTGGGCCTGCCGGACCGGGACTACTACACCAAGCAGGAGCCGCGCTTCGTCGAGGTCCGCGCCGCGTACGTGGCCTACCTCGAGAAGCTGCTCACGCTGGCCGGTGAGAAGAACGCGAAGAAGGCCGCCCAGGATGTCATGGCGTTCGAGACGGCGCTGGCCGCGAAGCAGTGGGACCGGGCGCGCAACCGCGACCGCGAGAAGACGTACAACCCCAAGACGGTCGCGGAGCTGGACGCGCTGACGCCGGGCTTCTCCTGGGGCCGCTTCCTCAAGGCGTCCGGCGCGGAGGCCACGCCCTCCGTCATCGTCCGTCAGCCGGACTACATGGAGGCCCTGGGCGGGCTGCTGAAGTCCACGCCGCTGCCGGTCATCAAGCAGTACCTGACGCTGAAGGTGCTGGACACCCGCGCGCCGCTGCTCAGCAGCGCCTTTGAACAGGCGCACTTCGAGTTCCGCGGCAAGACGCTCCAGGGCCTGGAGGAGAACCGCCCGCGTTGGAAGCGCGGCGTGGCCCAGGTGAACGAAGTCGTGGGCGAGGCCGTGGGCCAGCTCTACGTGGAGCGCCACTTCAGCCCCGACTCCAAGAAGCGCATGCAGGAGCTGGTGGCCAACCTGCGCGAGGCCTTCCGCAAGGGCATTGACGGGCTGGACTGGATGAGCCCCGCCACCAAGGCGCAGGCCCGGGCCAAGCTGGAGAAGTTCGGCGTGAAGATCGGCTACCCGGACAAGTGGCGGGACTACTCTTCGTTGGACATCGTCGCCGGGGACTTGGTGGGCAACGTGCGCCGGGGCGAGCTGTTCGACCACCAGCGCGCGGTGGGCAAGCTGGGCAAGCCCATTGACCGCGAGGAGTGGGGCATGACGCCGCAGACGGTGAATGCCTACTACAGCTCCACGATGAACGAGATTGTCTTCCCGGCCGCCATCCTCCAGCCGCCGTTCTTCAACCCGGAGGCGGACGACGCGACGAACTACGGCGCCATTGGCGGTGTCATCGGCCACGAGTTCAGCCACGGCTTCGACGACCAGGGCAGCCGCTCCGACGGCGACGGCAACCTGCGCGACTGGTGGACGCCCGAGGACAAGACGGGCTTCGAGCAGCGCACCAACATGCTGGTGGAGCAGTACAGCGGCTTCAGCCCGCTGGAGGCCATGAGCGTCAACGGCAAGCTCACGCTGGGGGAGAACATCGGGGACCTGAGCGGCCTCACCGTGGCGTACCAGGCCTACAAGCTGTCCACCCAGGGCCAGACGCCGCCCGTCATCGACGGCTTCACGGGCGACCAGCGCTTCTTCCTGGGCTGGGGGCAGATCTGGCGCGGCCTGTACCGGGATGATGCCATGCGGCAGATGCTGCTGACGGACCCCCACTCGCC
This sequence comes from Myxococcus sp. AM010, assembly GCF_013372585.1. NCBI lineage: Bacteria > Pseudomonadati > Myxococcota > Myxococcia > Myxococcales > Myxococcaceae > Myxococcus > Myxococcus sp. AM010. The sequence goes on along the minus strand of NZ_JABXEO010000038.1, from coordinate 16,484 downwards.
GCCGCAGTACCGCGTCAACGGCGTGGTGCGGAACATGCCGGAGTTCTACGAGGCCTTCGGCGTGAAGCAGGGCGACGGCAACTGGCTGCCGTCCGAGCAGCGCGTCAAGATCTGGTAGCCCCGCCGGACGGGGCTGGTGGACAGCGGCCACGGACTGTCTAGGCTGGAGGGGTGAACGCCTTCATCCTTCGGCTCGTCTGTGGCTTGCTGTTCGCCATCCTGGCGGCAGGGGCCATCGTGAGGCCCCCTGACAACCTCACGCAGGGGCTGGGAATGCTGCTCCCCGCCACCATGCTGCTGGGCGTGGCCCTCAAGGGGCCGCGCCGCTCCATCATCCCCAAGCGGCGCGCCCCGCCCGCGGCTCCCACGGCAGGGGAGCCGCCTCGGCCCTGAGCGTCAGGGGCGGGTGGCTCCCGCTCAGGCCTTCTTCGCCGCCGACGGCTTGTTGATGTTGGCGAAGAAGTCGTTGCCCTTGTCGTCCACGACGATGAAGGCCGGGAAGTCCACCACCTCAATCTTCCAGACGGCCTCCATGCCCAGCTCGGCGTACTCGAGCACCTCTACTTTGGTGATGCAGTCCTTGGCCAGCCGCGCCGCCGGGCCGCCGATGGAGCCCAGGTAGAAGCCACCGTGCTTCTTGCAGGCCTCGGTGACGGCGGGGGAGCGGTTGCCCTTGGCCAGCATCACGAAGCTGCCGCCCGCGGCCTGGAACTGGTCCACGTACGCGTCCATGCGACCGGCCGTCGTCGGGCCGAAGGAGCCCGAGGCATAGCCCTCCGGCGTCTTCGCCGGGCCCGCGTAGTAGACCATGTAGTCCTTGAGGTACTGGGGCATGCCGTTGCCGGCGTCCAGGCGCTCCTTGATTTTCGCGTGGGCGATGTCGCGCGCCACCACCAGCGGGCCGCTGAGCATCAGGCGCGTCTTGATGGGGTAGCGCGACAGCTCGGCGCGAATCTCGCTCATGGGGCGGTTGAGGTCGACCTTCACCACCTCGCCGCCGAGCTGGCTGTCCGTCGTCTCGGGCAGGTACTTCGCCGGGTCGGCCTCCAGCTGCTCCAGGAAGACGCCGTCCTTCGTGATCTTCCCCAGAATCTGCCGGTCCGCCGAGCACGACACCGCGATGGCCACCGGGCAGGACGCGCCGTGGCGGGGCAGGCGGATGACGCGCACGTCGTGGCAGAAGTACTTGCCGCCGAACTGCGCGCCAATGCCGGTGCGCTGCGTGAGCTTGAGGATCTCCTGCTCCAGCGCCACGTCGCGGAAGCCGCGGCCCAGGTGGTTGCCCTCGGTGGGGAGCGAATCCAGGTAGCGCGCGGAGGCGTACTTGGCCGTCTTCAGCGCGTACTCGGCGGAGGTGCCGCCCACGACGATGGCCAGGTGGTACGGCGGACAGGCCGCGGTGCCCAGCGCGCGAACCTTCGCGTCCACGAAGCTCAGCAGGCTCTGCGGGTTGAGCAGCGCCTTCGTCTCCTGGAACAGGTAGCTCTTGTTGGCGGAGCCACCGCCCTTCGCCATGAAGAGGAACTTGTAGGCGTCACCGTCCGTCGCATAGAGCTCGATCTGCGCGGGCAGGTTGTTGCCGGTGTTGACCTCCTTGTACATGTCCAGCGGCGCCATCTGGGAGTAGCGCAGGTTCGACGTCTGGTACGTGTCGAACACGCCTCGGGAGATGGCCTCCTCGTCATTGCCACCGGTGATGACGTACTGGCCCTTCTTGCCCATGACGATGGCGGTGCCCGTGTCCTGGCAGGAGGGCAGCACGCCGCCGGCGGCGATGTTGGCGTTCTTCAGCAGCTCCAGCGCCACGAAGCGGTCGTTGGACGACGCCTCGGGGTCCTCGAGGATGTGGGAGAGCTGCTTCAGGTGTCCGGGGCGCAGCAGGTGCGCGATGTCGCGCATGGCCTCGCGGGTGAGCAGGGTGAGCGCCTCGGGCGCGACCTGGAGGAAGGTGCGGCCGCCAGCTTCGAAGGTGGAGACGTGGTCCTTGGAGAGCAGCCGGTATGGCGTCTCGTCCTTGCCCAGCGGCAGCATGTCCTGGAACTGGAAGTCGGTCATACCCGTAGGCGTAGCGCTGATGTGGCCCTCGTGGGTAGCTGGAACTCGTGGCGCGAGAAACCTCGCCGCATGGGAGCTACAAGTCCCTTCACTCCTGAAACAGCCTGATACCTGGACAGGGGAGGGAAGGCGGCCGAGGGTTGGCTGGCCGTCAGCCGGGGTGGCGGACAACTCGCGGAGCCGCCAGGTTGTGCGATGCTGTGAGCCCCCGTGGCCGCCATCTCCGCTCAAGTCCCCCTTCTGGTTTTCATGGCCCTGCTCGCCACCTCCGCGCGCGCGGCGGAGCCTTCCGCCGTGGAGCAGCGGGCGCGCGAGGACCTGGACCGGCAGCTCCAGGCGCTGGTGAAGACGCCGCCGCCGGAGATCGTCATCTCCTTCGAGGGCCTCCCCGGCGCGGGCACGTCGCGGGGCTACAAGCTGGTGGAGGCGGACTTCCTCGTCAACGGCCAGCCTCTGGCCATCCCCGGCCTGGACAAGCTCAACGGCCCCGGGGTGCATCGGCTCGCGGTGCTCACCGTGGAGGAGGGCTCCTACACGCTCGTCTCGCACGTCACCTACGCCAACGAGTCCTGGAACCTCTTCAGCGAGGAGAGCGGCTTCCTCTGGAAGCTGACGGCGTCGGTGACGGTGCAGGTGCAGCGCGGCCTTCGGGCGCGGGTGCGGGTGCTTCCCGCCATCAACCCCACCGCGCCGGATCCCCGGCTGAAGCTGAAGCTGTCCCATGACGTGAAGGCGGAGATGACGGCCGCCCTGGCGGACGTGGCCATTCCGGATGTTCCGGACGCGGGTGTACCGGTGGCGCGGGCGCCCGCGAAGCCACCCCCGCCGCCCGTGACGAGCCCCATCTCACCGACGCCGCCCGTGGCCGCGCCGGTGAAGACGGTGGAGGCGCCGGAGCAGGGGCCGGTGGCGCCCGCGAAGCTGCTGCTGAAGGTGCTGGCGGGGAAGCGGCCCGTCGCGGCCACGGTGTACGTGAAGTCCACCTCGGGGGCGCCGCGGCGGGTGATGGTGGACCGCAAGGCGCGCAAGCCGGTGGAGGTCATGTTGCCGCCTGGGGAGTACTGGCTGGACGTCCTGTCCCAGGGCTACCTGGCGCAGACGCGAAAGGTGACGCTCTCCCGGGAGGCGGTGCCCACGGTGTCCTTCACCCTGGCGAAGGCGCCGGTGAAGAAGTCCCAGAAGGTGCGCCTGAAGAAGGACGTGGTGGAGCTGCCGCGCGCGCCGCGCTTCGCGGAGAAGCAGGCCGCGCCGCGCAAGGGAACGACCGCGGGGCTGGCCCTGTTGATGGACATGTTCGTGCGGGACGAGAAGCTCCGGCTCCGCATCGAAGGGCACACCGACAACCGCGAACGCCCCGCCGCCGCCGCCCGCAAGACGCTGTCCGAGGCGCGCGCCGACGCCGTGGCCAAGGCCCTGGTCGCCGCGGGACTGGAGGCGTCGCGCATCGAAACCGTGGGCCTGGGCGACACCCGGCCCAAGGCGCCGAACCTGCTGCCCCGCGGGCGCGAGCTGAACCGCCGCGTGGAGTTCGTGCTGCTGCGCAAGGAGTAGACGGAGGGCAACGTCATCACGCTGGCGTCCGGACGGGCGGCAGCTGCTGGTGCACCTGCTCCAGCAGGCGTTCGAGCGAAAAAGGCTTCTTGAGGAACCCCGCCCAGTCGTAGTCGGGCGGCCGCACCGACGGGTCGATGGCGCTCATGATGAGCACCGGCAGCGACGCGAACTCCCGCGAGCTGCGGATGGCCCGGATGGTCTCGAAGCCATTCATCACCGGCATCATGATGTCGATGATGGCCAGGTCTGGACGCGCGTCCTTCAGACAGTCGAGTGCCTCACGGCCATTCGAGCAGGTGACGACCCGGTAGCCCTCGTCCTCGAGGATGGACTTCACCGCTTCCGCGATGTCCCTCTCATCGTCGACGACCAGAATCGTCTTCATGAGGGCCTCCGCCCCGCGGGCTTCCGCTTGGGCTTCCGGGCCGCCTTCTTCGCCGCCGCCTTGGCGCCCATGGGCGGCTTTCTCTTGGCCTTGGCCTTGGGCCGTGCTCCCCTCACCACGGCATGGCCGGTGAGCACGGCCTCGGCGCTCTCGAAGGTCTCCGCGACGGTGATGCCTTTGTCGGTGATGGAGAACTCCCGGATGCCGCTGTCGTACTGGCTCTCCCGCATCTTCATGATGGAGATCAGCCGGTAGAGCTGGGAGCGCAGCTCCACGTAGCGCAGCAGGATGACGTTCTCCACGTACGCGGTGGCATCTGGCTGCGGGGCGTCCACGTTCGGGGAGAAGAGGGCCGTCTCATCGGAGTAGACGGTGGTGACGTCCAGCATCCGCAGCTGGTGGGACAGGGCGGAGAAGAAGCGGCTCATCCGCTCTGGGTAGACGGACGCCGAGCGGAAGCCCGCGATGCTGTCGACGAAGAGCCGCAGCCGTTTCACCTTGCGCTCCTGGATGCGCTCCAGCAGCCGCTCGGCGAGCGCGTCCAGGTTGTGCTCCAGCGGCGGCTGCCACTGGATTTCGATGAGCCCCGCGTCCACGTACTTCTTGAAGTCGCCCATGCTCACGCCCTCGGCTTTTTCAATGAGCCGCTGGGACGTTTCGTAGAAGCCGAAGTAGACACCGGGCTGTCCCTGTCTGGCGCCCTCCAGGAGGAAGCGCAGGCCCAGCAGCGTCTTGCCCGTGCCGGGAGCGCCCAGCAGCAGGGTGGTGGACCCCGACAAGAGGCCGCCGTGGAGGGACTTGTCCAGGCGAGGAACCCCGAAGGCCATCCGGCTGCGCTGCCCCTCTTCCTTCTCCTGGGGATTGGAGAACAGCACCTCGGTGCGAGGGTGGATGATGATGCCCCGGTTGGAGATTTCGAGCTCGTGCTTGCCGAGCAAGGAGTCACTGCCCCGGAACTTGAGCGCGACCAGCTCGCGGACGGCACGCGGTCCCGACAGCCAGAGGGACAGCTCGAAGACGCCATCCACCGCCGTGGTCTCCGGGGGCATGTCTCTGGCGAAGTGAGGTGACAGCAGTATCGTCGTGCAGCCGATGATGCCGATGAAGGTCTGCAGCTCCTGCAGGAAGCGTTTGTAGGTCAGGTCGCCGCGCGCGAACTCCTTCGCCGCGTCCATGCCGTCCATGATGAGCAGCGTGGCCTGGTGTTGCCGGGCCGCGCGCCGCACCAACTCCAGGAGCCCCTTGAGGCCCTCGGTCTCCAACTGGTGATAGGCGCTGATGTAGTGGAGCTTGTCGGGGATGACGGACGCGTCGAAGAACGACATCGCCTCCAGGTTCGCCAGCATGCGCGCGTGGGACTCCGTGAGCAGCGTCACGTAGAGCGCCTTGCCGCCATGCTTGACATGCCAGAAGGCAATCTGGTGCGCCAACAACGTCTTGCCCGAGCCGGGAGGGCCCAGCACCGCGTAGGATGCGCCCTGGATCAGGCCGCCCTTGGTGATGAAGTCGAGCCGGCGTACGCCGGTCTCCAACCGGGCTGGCATCGCCTTGCGCTCGCTTCCACCGTCTTCCCCTGACGACACGACACGCCTTCCTTTCGGTCAGTACGCTTCCACCCGGTGACGGGGCAGCGTGACTTGAAACGTCGAGCCTTCGCCCGGCTGGCTCTCCACGGTGAGTGTTCCTTCGTGCGCGGCGACGATTTCCCGGGCGATGTAGAGCCCCAAGCCCAGCCCCTCCGTGCCCGCGGTGGTGACCGCGCGCTCGAAGCGGTTGAAGATGCGGGCCAGGTCCTGCGCCGCGATGCCAATGCCCTGGTCCCTGACGCGAATCCGGAGGACGTCCGGATGTTCCTCCACCATGAGGCGGACGGGCTTGCCGTCGCCGTAGCGAAAGGCATTGGTGAGAAGGTTGCTGATGACCTGCTCCAGCCGGAGCCTGTCTCCCGCGAGCAGCGCGGGCCGCTCAGGCAGGGCCAGCGTCAGCTCCACGCCGGCTGCCCGGGCATGCATGGCCAGCCGCTGCGCCACGTCGCGCGCGGCCTCGGCCAGGTCCATCATCTCCAGATGGAGGCGCATCCTCCGGTTTCCCACCCGGGACACATCCAACAGTGTGTCCAGAAGCTGCTGCATTCGGACCAACTGACGCAGCGCGGGTGCGGTGCTGGCTTCAACGGTCTTCCGGGACACCGTATCGCCCGGCGTGCGGGCCAGGTGGTGGAGCACGCGCTCCAGGTTGAGCCGCAGCGCGGTGAGCGGTGTCCTCAGCTCGTGGGCCGCGATGGCGAGGAACTCGTCGCGGAGCTGCACCGCCGCCTGGGCCCGTGTCTGCAGCCGCAGCAGTGCTTCGATATTGGCGAGCAGCTCGTCGTCGCCCAGGGGCGTCGTCCAGTAGGCGTCCGCCCCCTGGGCCAGCCCGCGGAGCCGGTCCTCGCGGCGGACGGAGACGGCGGACAGGTGTGCGATCAGCAGGTCGCGCGTCTCCTCCTGCCCCCGAAGGCGCCGGCAGACCTCGTAGCCGTCGATGTCGGCCAGGTGCACGTCCAGCAGCACCAGGTCCGGGCGCCCGCTCGCCAGCCGGAGCGCCTCCGTTCCGCTGGTGGCTTCCACGACGTGATAGCCCGCGTTCGTGAGGATGCGGCCCGTGAGGTAGAGGATGGCGGGCGTGTCATTGACGTTGAGGATGGTGGCGCGCACTGGCGCGTCCTCCTTCGGTCGTCCTGACGCGCTGCTGGGTTCCATTCCAGGAAGATGGGCTTGGATTCACCCGAACGGAATCCCCAACGTGCGACGGCGTGCCGGGAGAGGTGTGTGGTGTCGCACAGTTCGCCGCCCACCGCGGGGTGATGGGTACTGAATAGATCCGCGGAGCATGCGTCTGTCCTCATGAACACGACGGCGGGCCCTGAGCTCACGAGGACGCACCCCATGAACCGCATCGCTTCCGCGCTGGTCGCAGCCCTTCTCCTCACTGGCAGTGCCCAGGCCCAGGGCTACGGCCCCCGTCCCACGCGCGTGGAGCGGAGCGAGCTGCGCGATGACCGCCGCGACGTGGAGGACCTGCGGAAACTGCTGGCCCGCTTCGATGCCGCGTGGAGCAGCCGGAGCGAACAGCGGATGGCGAACGTGGAGGTCAGTCTGCGCAAGCTGCTCCGTGCCGAGCTGGCGGAGAGCGAGCGGGAGCTGTCCAAGGATTGGGCGCAGTCGCGGCGGTCCCGGCGGGATGCGCGCGTGGCCCAGTGGGGCGGACCCCGGGCGGCCCAGTGGGGCCGGGCCTCCGCCGCCGAAGCTCGGAGCGACCTGCGCGCCGAGCACGCCGCGCTGCGGACACGGAAGGCCATTGCCCGCGAGCTCGACGAAATCGAGGGACTGCGTCAGCCCGGGGCCTTGAGCTACAAGCGCACGCTCATCCTGGAGCTCATCCAGGTGGCGGAGCGGGAGCTGAACCAGTCCCGGCGGGAAGTCCGTGACGACCGGCGTCCCCCCAGCCGGCGCCGCTGAGCGCCCGGCGCGCTGCCCCGCCGGCCAAGGTTACTCCGCCTTCTTCGGCGCGGTGGCGGAGCCCACCACGCGGTGCACCGGGTACAGCTCACCCGGGGTGATGGCGCCGTCGAGGAACTGCCAGCGGCAGAAGCCATCATCGGAGTGGGGCTCCAGCAGGTACACGGCGAGCGTTCCGGCGCGCTGGGCCGTGGGCACGTAGAGCGTCCCCGCGGGGAACTCGCGCGTGGCGCGCTCCGGGGCCACCGTGAGGACCGTCTCGAAGCGCACCGGCTTGGGCTTCTGGCTGAGCGGCACCTCGGCCTCGCCGGGCGGCGGCACATTCGCCGCCACGTCGGGGCTGAACGTCTCCTCGCGCCGGGCCACGCGGTAGCTGTCCACCGTGATCGGCCGGGGCTTGGGCAGCCGCTCGAACTGGATGCCATGGCCCTCCAGTCGGGGCGCGAGCTCCGCGGGGGCCAGATAGGCCTCCGGGGTGCTCACGGACTGGGTGGGGACGAAGGTCCGGTGGTGCGGCATCGTGTAGGTGCGCTTGCGCTTACCAGGGTAGCGCCGCGCGGTGATGCTCGCCTCGTCGAACGCGAGGATGTTCGCCGTGTCCCCGGGCCGGGCGTACGCGGGGTACTCGAACGCCAGCGCGCCCTTGTCATCGCGCGTGGCCACGCCGTAGTTGATGCCGACGAGCGTCTCCACGTCGGGAGCCTTGCCCCGCGCGATGATGTCCGCCTGCGTCTCGTCGGTGATGGCGCGGTAGGTGGCGGCGTTCCGGGCCGCGTCGCGGAAGAGCTCCAGCAGCCACGCGCGCATCACCGCGCAGCGGCGCGGGAAGTCGATGTAGCTGTACGTCTCCAGCAGCACGTCCAGCCGGCCGAGCAGGCCCCGGTAGTGGCTGCCGAAGCGCGGCAGCGCCGGGTACGTGTGCCAGCCCGAGCGCGGGTCGCCTTCGTCCTTGTAGTTGCCGTACCAGAAGCTGTCGAAGCCGTGGCGGCCCTGCACGGCCTTGGCGACGCGCTCCAGCAGGCCCCGGTTGTAGGCGCGCAGCTTGGAGAAGAGCGGCTCGTTGGAATGGGACGTGTCGAACGTCAGGTCGAAGGCGTGGATGCTGCCGTCGGTGGTGTGGCAGTCGATGAAGACGTGGGGCCACCAGGTCTGGTGCAACGCGGCCATGGCGCGCGTCTCCGGGGCCTCCTGCTTCGTGCTGTCGCGGTTGAGGTTCCAGCCCTCTCCCGTGTAGCGGGTGCCCACGCCGCCCTCGGGGTTCACCTGTCCCTCGAGGTCCTGGAGGTTGAGCTTCCGGTTGTTCGGGCTGATGCGGTCGTTGCCGTCGGGGTTGAAGTCGGGCACCAGCACCAGGCACACCTTGTCGAGCAGCGTCTGCCCCAGTCGGGTGAGGGTGAGGTCGCGCGCGAGCGCGAGCACGGCCTCCTTGCCTTCGACTTCGCCCGCGTGGATGTTGGCCTCCACCATCACCACGACCTTCTTCTGCTTGCGCGCCTGCTCGGGCGTGAAGCAGCCGCGGTCGCTCACCACCAACGCCGCCAGGGGCTGGCCCTCGCCGCTCAGGCCGAAGTCCACCCGGCGGGCGAGCTTCGTGCGGGCGCAGAGCGCGTCCACGAAGGCCAGCACGTCGGAGTGAAGGGACGTTTGCGTGTAGTTCGACGCTTCAGCGCGGGTCAGCAGCCGGTTCATGGGGGCGCATCCGAGCGCTCCCGCCCAGGCGCGTCAAGTCCCGCCGCGCCGCTGGAAAGAAGTGAGCCCGAGCAGGGTGTCCTCCTGCCCGGGCTCGGGGTGCTGCCATGGATGAGACCCGCACGTTTAAGTTCCCGCCTGCGGTTGAGACCTCGGGTCCTGCGATTGAACGACCGCCGCGCAAGGTGGAGTGGAGCGGCGGGCTGGAATTGCACCAGCATCACGAGGGAGGGGGCGGGAACGGTTGATCGGGCCTGCGACAGCGAATGCTGAGTCTGGAGTGGGAACTTGAGTTTGGGGTGCTTCGCGCGCTCGTGGTGCCGCCTGCCTCTACCGTGATTGGGCTACCCCGCCGCAGGTGGTGCTGAATGGCGGGGGCAGGGCTCGAACCTGCACTGGGGGACGGCCGGAGAACGCTCGGCGTGAAGCTGCTGCTGAGTTTGAGTCTGGACTCCAAAAGGTCTGCGGCCGTGAGTCTAGCCGAACAGGTAGCCGAGGAGGGCCTCGCCGGCCTTCATTTCCTCCACCTCGACGGCGTTCGCCTCTTCGCGGGCGAACTTGACGGCCTGCTGCAATTTCTCCACGCGCTCCAGCAGGTCATTCATGCGCGTGGCGGGGAGGGCTCCGGAGAACTTCACCGTCTTCCAGTAGCCGACGACGATGTCCTCGTAATAGACCTCCACCTGGGCCGGGTGCTTCTCGGTGGCCTCGGACTTCACGTGGTTGCGGGGGACCTTCTTCGTCTTCGCCGTCTGCACGGGCTCGGTGGCCCACAGGCCCTGCGCCGGGTCGGGAACCCACGACTCCGACGGGTCCAGCGTGGGCAGCTTCATCACGAAGGTGTGGAGGTCCACCAGCTGCTTCTCCAGGAAGAGGAGATAGGTGGCGGGGACACCCTTCAGCAGGACCCTGCCATCCACCCGCACGTCCGCCTTCGCGTGACAGTTGGTGAGGTCCTTGGTCGCGGTGACGTCGAAGAGCCGGGTGAGAATCTCTTGCGTCTTCTTGAGGACGTCTTGCGTGCGCACCTGCACGCGGGTGGATTCGGGGGGGAAGCGCTCACCCTCCTCGTCGCGGGGCTGATACGTGCGGGAGATGCCGCTGAGCAGCTGCGGCTTCTGGAGGTCGTGGTGGGCCTGCGTCAGCTCCTGCTGGGAGCGGTTCTTGACGCCCTTCTCGACGGCGATGATCTGGTTCAGCTTCGGCATGGCGCCCCTGACGCGGCGTGGCGCCTCGCCCTGACAGTCATTGTGGTATTCATGCATTCAAGGGAATTCAAAAGGGGACAGCCATGCGCAGCTCGAAGACGGGGTCCACGCCACCGCCGAAGCCGAAGCCTGTCACGCCGCGTGAGCCGCCGAGGCCCACGCAGCAGCAGTCCGCGCCCCCGGCGCGGAGCACCTTCGAGCGCGCGGCGTCCGCGCCCCTGAACCTCACGGGCTTCGACGTGCCGCGGCCCACGGCGGCGATGCAGGCGCGCGCCGCCCTGATTCCAGCCAGCCACGCGCTTCGAGGCCAGCCGCTGGCAGCGGCGCGTCTGGCGCAGGCGCCGCTCACGATGGGCGCGCAGCCGCTCCTCGCGGAGGACGGCGCGATGGATGCACCTCCGGCGGATGCCGCGGAGGCCCAGGCTCGTGCGGAGGATGCGCGCACGGCGGTGGGGCGCAATCCCGACACGGTGGCCCAGGACGCCGACGCCGCGCTGCGGGCCATGCGAGAGGCGAACGCCCTGGCGCTGGCGGAGAACAAGCCGCCGCCGTACCCGCAGGCGGAGAATGTCCAGGACGCTGCCGCCGCCATCCGCCTGGATGCCCAGTTGCAGACGGAGTTGTTCGGCGCTCCGCTGGCGCTGTCGCAGCAGCAGCAGGTCACCGCGGACGTGGCGACGCTCGGGGCCGCGCAGGACCCGGCGGCCGCCGCCGTCGAGCTCGAGCGGATGCTGGCCACGGCGTCGCCGGAGTACCGTGAGGCGCTGCTGTCGCATCCCGACGTGCAGCGCATGTTGGAGTCCTTCGCGCGGTACGAGCCGCCCTACGAGCAGCGCGAAGCGTACCGGGCCGGTCTGCAGAGCCTGGTTCGCCTGGGCGACGCGATGGGGTCGCAGTCACGCCTGCTGACCGACCCGATTGCGCGTGGCTACCCGAGCAACCCGGTCAACCTCACGTTCCTGGACACCCTCCGGTCCGTCACAGGGACGTCCCAGCCCATGGCGGATTCGTCCGGACTGGGCTTCGCCATTGCCCTGGACGCGTCCCTGACCGCCGCCCAGGGCGAGGTGGTGGCCAGTGATGTGCGGAACATCGCGATGCAGGGGTTGGTCGCCGCGGAGGGTGAGTTCGAACAGGTGGCCGAAGAGGTCGCCGAACTCCAGCAGCAGCTCGCGCTCTGGCTCCAGGACATGGGGCCGGCGATGACGGACGAACAGCGTCAGGCGGCGCTCGACACCTTCATGCAGCAGCACGCGGAGGTCTTCGCCCGGTTCGAACAGCTGGGCGGCCTGCTGACGGGCGCGGCCACCTCCATCGACGCGAACTTCATGCGCGCGGGCAACGAGGCCTACGACAACCACGCCGAGCGCATCCTCTACTCGTCGCAAGCCCTGGGGATGACCCGCGCGGGGAGCCAGTTCTTCCAGGACATGGTCGCCAGCGCCAACCCGGACCAGCCGGGGTTGATCGACCACGCGCTGACCCTCGCGGAGAACAGTCCTGACTTCGCCCAGGGCGCGGCCACGGTGTGGGTCCAGGCGCTTGGCAATCACGCCGCGGAGCTGATGGCGCGCGGAGACACCGCGTCGGCGCGGGTCCTCCTGCAGGGCCCCATTGGCAAGTACGCGGCGTTGTTCGGACTCGACGAGTCGAAGTTCCAGCAGGTGCTCGGTGAGCTCGACACGCTCCTCACGAGCGCGCCCACCACCGGTCCAGCGGCCCAGGCCGCGTTCCAGGACGGGCTGCGGAAAATCCAGGACCTCATCGGCGACAGCCGGCTGCTCAGCGCCTTCGGCGGCGTCGCGCTGGGGCTGGCGACCTTCAGCTTCGCCCAGAGCATGGAGGTGCCCGAGGACCTGGGGGATGCGCTGAAGCTGGCTTCCGACGCGGTGGGCATCGGGCCGGAGATCGCCGCGGTGGCCGCGAAGATGGTGGGCAACACGTCCGTCGCGTCGTGGATCGACAACGTCGGTGGCAAGGTGCTCGCCCGGTTCGGTGTCGGCATTGACGTCGTGCGCTCCATCCACGCCTTCGCCAATGGCAACGCGGAGATGGGCGCGGCGCTCGGGCTCCAGGCTGTGGGCGGCGCGGTGATTGCCTTCGGTGGTCCCGTGGGGTGGGTGGTGGGCGGTGCCATGGTGATTGGCAGCGCCCTGTGGCAGGGCGCCATTGAAGGCGAGAGCGACCGCCGCGAGGCGCGTGAGGCGTTCCTCATCAGCGCGGGTGTACCGCCGGAGACGGCGAAGCGGCTGGCTGGGGCTCCCGACGGCCGCCTGCAGCAGCTGGCCGCCATGGGCCTGGACTACGAACAGATCGTGGCGCTTGCGGAGGCCAACTCGCCGCTGCTCAGCGATGACACGACGCCCGAAAGGCTCACGGAGTTGAAGGACCTGGGCTTCACCGCCAGCCAGCTCGTGGAGCTCAGCCGGACGTCTCCGGACCTGTTCACCCAGGAGTCTGGCAATGGCTTCTCCATGGAGCGCCTGCGCGACTTCATGAGCCAGACGGGCATGGATGCCGCGGCGCTGACGGACTTCCTGGGCGCGCTCGCGGCGACCGTTCCGGAGAGCGGCGCCGGGGCGACCTCGTTCTTCTTCCAGGTGCTCAACGCGCCCGAGAGTCCTCGCACCGAGGCGGAGTGGATAGCGCGGTTCCAGGAAGTCGCGGCGCACTGGCGGGAGCGCGACCCGGACGTCGCCGCGCTGTTCGACGCCGCCGTGGCGCACCTCCAGGCCCACTGACCGCCAGGAGCGCGCTCCTTCCTCGGCTGGCCCGGCGAGCCGGGCGCCTGGGCCTCGGCCGCCGCACTGTGTGCGTCCATGGGGGTGAGCCCTCATGCATGACGTCAGCACAGCGCCGCGCCCGGAAGGTCGCGCGGAAGGAGACACGCGTCATGACGGAGCAAGAGGCCTACGTGAAGCAGATGGATGCGGAGAAGCGGAGGCTCGACGCCCGGATCGCCGAAACGGAGGCGCAGGCAGACGTCCGCCAGGCAAGCGACGAGCTCAAGGACATGTCCGCGATTCGCCGCGTCTTCGACAAGTTCCGCCTCAAGCTGGATGAGTTGGGCAAGCGGCAGACGCAGAACTTCGACCAGGGCAAGGTCGAGCTCCGGAAGTCCTACGACGACACCAACCAGGCTGTCATCGAGATGGAAGCGAAGATGGCGCTCGTCCGTGCCGCCTACGAGCGCAAGCGGGAGGCGGAGCTCCGAGCGCTTGGCGCGCAGGTGGATGGCTGGGAAGCGTCCGCCGCGCAGTCCCGGGCCGAGGACTCACGGCTCACGCGGCAGGAGCTCGAGTTCATCCGTCGCTCGCTCCATGACACGGAGTCCGCGCTCCGCCGGTTGATGAGCAGCCACGGCGAGAACTGGTCGAAGCTGAAGAAGGACTACGAGGACTCGTGGCGCGAGCTGCGGGAGCGCTCCGACAAGATTCGCGCGGGCGCGGACGTGCAGCCGTCCTCTCGCGCCTGAACCTGGACGGCACGAGGACCGGACCGGGTGAGGTCCGGCCTCGCGCCGGGGACCGCGGACGCCGCGTCAGAACGCGCGGTTCACCGCGTAGCCGCAAAGCTTGTGCTCGGCCTTGTACGTGTTGGGGCCGGGGATGCCGTCGTACTCCGTCGTCGTATGCGGCAGGCCACCACCGGTCGGCGGAGGCGTGCCACCGCCCGCTTGGGATTGGCGGCGGCGAAGGCCCGCGCCCTGTCATAGACGGGCGAGTTCAGCTCGGATGTCTCGGTTTCGAGCGCGTCCGGCGTGAGCGCCTCCGTGTCCTCGACGGCGCCGCCCCACGCACCCAGCAGGATGGCCACCGACAACAGCGCCGCGTCCCACGTCATCCCATTCGTCTTCATCCCGTGGCTCCTGTCATCGCCGCTCAACGCGAGGTTGTCGGCGGGAGCACGGCTGGAGCTTCAAGGAAGCTAAGTTTTACCTGTGTCCGAAGTTTTCCTGCGAACGTACTCCCAGGCTTCGATGAGCCTGCGCGTTTCCTCCTGCGCCAGGGCCTGCAGCTTGGGGCCGAGCTGCGCGACCTTGTCTGGATGGTACTGGGCCACCAGCGACAAATAGGCCCGCCGTGCATCCGCGAGCGGAGTGTCGGGCGTGACGCCCAGCACCTCCCAAGCAGACGCCACAGGCTCAGGCTCCGCGACTGGCGAGTCGTCCGCGTCGTCGGCTTCCTCGGTGGTGTCGTCGGCCTTGGCTTCTTCCTCTCCCTCGACGGGAGGCTCGACGGGAGGCGCGGGCCGGTCGAAGCCCACGCCGCAGGTGGCGCACAGGAGCTGCTCCTGGGGCTCACCGGAGGCGGAGGGAACGACGCGTGTGTCGAAGCAGTCCCCACACACGATGTTGCGACAGGACTCACAGCGCGCGGCGGAGGGGGCGTCGTCCAGGTCCTGGCCGCACCGGAGACAGTCGTCTGGCAGGGGGGCCTCTTCGCCACATCGCACGCAGTGGGCCCAGGCGCGGTCCAGGCGGTGCTCGCACTCCGTGCACTCCAGGCCGCCGCCGCTCGCGGGCTCCCAGTGCTTCGCTTCTCCGCACCACGGGCAGCAGGGCATCAGCCACGCCAGCTTCCCGGTGCAGTCGTCCGCGTCGCAGTCGAACTCAAGCCGGTAGCCCTGGGCCACGGGCTCGGGCGCGTTGGCCTCGTCGAAGGGCTCGCCACAGGCCCAGCAGTGATTGAAGCGCGGGTGCGAGGGCGCCTCGCACGCCACGCAGACGGGGTTGCCGTGCTCGGCCTTCCATTCGACTTCGTCGCCGCAGCCGGGGCAGAAGCCCATGGCCTGCGTGACATCCGGGTGCTGGCAGGATGACCTCGCCGCGTGGGCGGCTCGCTCGCGCTGTCCAGGCGGGGCGGGGAAGGGGGGCTTGAGGCCTCGCTCCGTCAGGTGCTCCCACCAGCAGGCGCGGCAGACGCGGCCCCGGGCCTTCCGGTTCGCGTGGCCGGGCGCCACCGGGCGTTGCTGGAAGTCACCGGCCTCCAGGACCTGCGTGCTCAGGCACACCTGACAGACCCTGTCGCCGCAAACCTCGCAGCTTCCCGCGAGGCGGCGGACGCCCAGACCCAGGATGCCGGCGGTCAGCACCTCCCTGCAGCACGGGCAGGCTCGCATGGACTCCTCTCGCGGGATGGCCGGGCCAGGTGGGGCCCCGGGTGGGCCTCACGCATGCCCCATTCAGCCGGCCAGGTCCAGCGCGCTTACTCGCAGCCGATGCGCCGCGGGCCCACGGCGAGCTCGTCCATCCACCAGTCAGTGGGCACGGGGAGCCCCTGGTAGAGGAACACGCCGACCTCGAGCACGGTGAAGTCGCTGACCTTCTCGCGCACCGGTCGCTCCTGGGTCGGTGGATCGGAGAAGACGAAGGTCTCAGGCCACTGAAGCTCGGTGCCGTTGAGCCAGACGCGCGGCTCGGCGGCCTCCGGTTGCGTGCCATTGGCGCCGTCGAAGAGCCATTCCAGACACGCCCATTCGTCGAGTACGAGCGGGGTGTCCGACACCCGCACCCATTCGGGGAACCCCGGCGGCTCGGGTGGGTGCCAGATGGCCATGTAGCGCTGCCGGTACGTGGCGACCTCGTACCAGTCGAGCGTGTCCAGGGCCCCGCCCGCCTGGCCGGGCCTGGGGTAGCGGGCATTGAAGAGGCCCGCGTGGGACATGGGGCGCGCGGGGGACGTGTAGACGTAGACGCGGCCCCACAGCACGGGGCCGAAGTGGGCGGGCAGCTCGAAGCGGAGCGTCTTCTTGGGCCCCCCTTGGCTTCCCTCCGTGCCACCGACGAGCTGACGGGCATGGAGGGCGTACCGGCCCCGATATGCGCGGGTGTCGTCCACGAGCAGCTTGCCGCTGAACTCGTCGCGGTGGGGCGTCCAGCCGTCGGGGATGCGGCCCTCCTCGAAGTCCCAGCAGCGCGTTCCAGGAGACTCGCAGGCGTGCAGGGGACGGTGCCGCGCGGGAGGCGGGCGGGCGCAGGCGGCGGCCAGGAACGTCAACATCAACCGGGGAAACCACCCGCGGTGTCGAGCGCGCATGTCACGACCCTGTTCGGTGAATTCAAGGAAAATAGAATGGGGCGGGGTGGGGGAC